>NZ_QPEL01000009.1:0-76035 GCF_008368965.1 Bacillus sp. AY2-1
CACTTATTATTATTCCATTATTAATAATATGTGCATTTGCTTTTCATTACTTTTTCCTAAAATCAGACAGTGTATTTTCTAGTACGGGAGATGCATTATCACAATTCAGTTTCTTTACATTCCTTTTACAACACGCATTTAAAGATGGAAATTTATTTTGGTCTTGGGATTATGGCTTAGGTGGAGATTTATTCGGAGAATTTAGTTATTACTATAGTACAGCACCATTTTTCTGGCTTACGCTTCTACTTCCTAAACTAAATTTTGACCAAATCTTTGAGATGAAACTATATATGAGCATTTTAAAAAGTACATTAGCTATGTTATTCATGTATGGTTCTTTACGTTATCACAATAAAACTATTTTTTCTTCTCTCATTTCTGCCATTATATATGGAGGATGTGTAACTTTCATTCGCCATTCTTTATTATGGGATTTCATGGCAGATGCTATAGTGTTTTTACCTTTAGTACTATGGGGATTAGATAAATATATTTTAGAGCGAAAAAAGGGATTATTCCTGTTTGCAACAGCACTTATGCTTGCATCAAATTTCTATTTCGCTTTCATTACTAGTATTTTTATCTATATTTATGCCTTTTTCCAATATTTCGCTACACAGCAGAACAAAACAATTAAAACATTTATAATTTATTATATTAGAATTGCTTTTCTATATGCTTTATCACTAGGTTTATCTGCTGTTTGCTTTATACCATCTGTAAATGGTGTATTTAGTTCCGATCGACTCGCTACAAAATTTACTATACCGTTATTTTTTGAAGATACGTTTTATAAAAACTTAATGGAAAGTATCTTTTTCATTAATAATACAGAGGATTATCAGCTTGCATTCCCTGTTTTCATCCTCTTCCTTATTACTAGCGCGCTTCTAATACGCAATAAACTTGTCACAAATAAATTACTCTTTACTGGGTTTATGTTAGTGCTATATATGCTTCCATATACGTATTCCATATTTAATGGCTTTTCTGCTATGCAATACAGATGGTTTTACTTATTTGCATTTGTGGTTGCGCAAACTGTCGCCTACATTTTAGATTGGATGCTGCTTCACAAAAAGAAGGTCAATTCTTTAATAGGTCCTTTGCTGGCAACAGCACTATTTATTTACGCATTCTATAGAAAAGTAAATATAAACGCACAGCCGCTACAAACGATTGATAAAATTTTAATTTGCACTACTGTATTATCCATTATTACAATATTACTATGGCGCTATTTATCAAAAGTAGCCCTACAATGTTTCATTGTATTAAATGTACTCGTCAATGTAATATTTATTAATTACTTCTATTCAGATTTTGCTCTTAGTAAACACTTTAATCAAGCAGGCGTGACAAAAGAATCATTACATGGACCAGGTCTTGATAATAAGGATGAAATTGAAGCAATTCGTTATATACAAAATCAAGATAAAGATTTTTATCGAATTATCAATCCAAACAATAATTATAAAAATACGCCTATGTTGCAAGGTTATCATGGTACAAGTACTTATCAAAGCTTAGTCAATTATCATATTCATGACTTTATGAAGAATAAGTACAATGTTTTCCAAGGATATGATAGCCCATCTATGTTCTTCCAGTTAGATAAACGATTATTCCTTGAGAACATGCTAGGGGTAAAATATTATGTACTAAGTGACGGTGCTAATAAAACCGAAATTCCTTATGGCTATAAGCATTTACAACAAGTAGGTCCTTACAACATTTATAAAAATGAATTTGCACTACCATTAGGCTATGTATACGAAGCTGGAATAAGTGATGAAGAATTTTCAAAACTTAATTTTGCCGAGAAAGATCAACTTTTATTAGATGCTGTAGTTGTAAATGATGTTGGAAGTCTTCCACTAAAACAATTTAATACAAAACAGCTAGATTCAAAACAAATTAAGATTAATCCAAATAAAATGAAGTGGGAAAATATAGAGAAAGAGAAAGATATACTCACTGTTCATGAAAATGGGCGTATAATAGTACCTATTGATAATAACGATATGTTAGGTGATCTTCTTGTTGAAATTAAAATTAGAAATATAAACAAGGAATCATTTGGGGTTACCGTGAATGACAAATCTATGATAAAAGGTAATGAAGATGGAGCTTATGCTTATCCTTTAGAAAGATTTGTTTACAACTTAGGAAAAGATGCGAAGCCAACCGAGCTAATCATTTCTATTCCTACTCCTGGTCAATATGAGTTGAAAGACTTACAAATCAACAGTACTAACTATCAGACTATCCCGAAAAAAGTAAATACTTTAAAAGAAAATAGTCTACAAAATATTTACTATGAAGGTAACTCCTTAAAAGGTGATATTAATTCTACTAAGGATGGATTGCTATATTTATCGGTACCGTATAGTAAAGGATGGTCAATAAAAGTTGACGGTAAAGAAACAGAATTTACGAAGGCTAATTCCGCCTTTATTGGCGTTCCTATTTCCAAAGGGCAACATATAGTTGAAATGAAATACGTCACACCTTATTTCAAAATGGGTCTCGTTATTTCTATCATTTCATTTATCATTTGCATCTCGCTTCTAGTTCTTGGAGATCCGAAAAGATATTCAAAATTAAAAAATCGTTTTAAAAAAAGTTATTAAAGTAAAGTGAAGTAAAAGTTGAAGATCATTGCTTCACTTTTACTTCATGCCCAGTTTAAAATTACACCTAAGGAGGTCCTAACATGACCCTTTCAATAGTAGTACCATGCTACAATGAAGAAAAGGTGCTTCGAGCCTTTTATTCAGAGACTTCTCTTGAAATTCATAAATTAACTACCGATTATGAATTTGTTTTTGTTAATGATGGTAGTAAAGATGATACATTAAATATTTTACGTGATTTAGCTAGTTCAGATTCATCAGTACACTATATATCGTTTAGTCGAAACTTCGGAAAAGAAGCTGCAATGTTAGCTGGCTTAAAATACGCTACAGGCGATGCAATCGTTATTATGGATGCTGACTTACAACACCCTCCTACGTTAATAAAAGAACTGTTAGAAGGATATAACGATGGCTACGACCAAGTCATTGCAAAAAGGACAAGAACTGGTGATTCACCCGTTCGCTCTTTCGTCTCTCGTCTTTACTATAAGGTGATGAATAAGTTTGTAGATATTGAATTAGTAGATGGTATTGGTGACTTTAGACTTTTAAGTCGAAGAGCAGTGGATTCATTAGTATCCTTAAGTGAGTACAACCGATTTTCAAAGGGCTTATTCTCTTGGATTGGTTATAACGAATTAATTATTGAATATGAAAATGTATTACGTTCTGATGGAGAAAGTAAATGGACCTTCTCGAAATTATTAAATTACGGAATTGATGGTGTAATTTCATTCAATAATAAACCGTTACGCCTATCTATATATCTTGGATTACTAACAACCATTTTTGGACTTTTATATGTAATCACTACGTTCGTTCAAATTATCCTTGGTGGTGTGGAAGTTCCTGGTTACTTTACTCTCATTTCCGCTATACTATTTATTGGCGGTATTCAACTCATATTCCTAGGTGTTATTGGTGAATATATCGGTCGTATTTATTATGAAACAAAACGTAGACCGCATTTTATTGTAGCTGAAAAGAAAGTTAGTGAAGTTAAACAAAAGGCATAACAAAAAAGTTACTTCTGTAGGTAGAAGTAACTTTTTTATATACTAACATTTACACACCCTTTTTTTGCATAGATATAATCATTTCTTTTAGCCCATTATAATACGAAGTTTTTGGTATATCCCCGATATACCTCTCATATTTCTCCCCGCTTAATACAACTGGTTTTTCCGTCAAATATAGCATTTCCATAAATTCTTTCATCTGCTTATCAAACAAACCAATAAACTGGATCATTCCTCTTTTTACAGTTATTACTCGTTTCGTATATCCCGTTAATTCCCGTATGTGTTGAATCATTTCCTCACCTGTAATAACACCATAACCTGGTATGTTCCAATTTTGTCCATAGGCCTCATCATGTAAAGCTAATTCAACCATTGCTTTTGCACCATCTGGTGTAAAAATATATTCACGGGCAATCTTTTTATCTCCAACAAAGCTAGACATTTTATTTGCAAGTATTCCCTTTAATGTATGATGAACAAGTGTGCTTTCTGCATTTGGACCATAAAAGTCTGGGAAATGAGCAATAAACATTCGTACATTAGCTTGTTTTGCCATCTCTTCAAGTTGTAAACGAATCTTCCCTTTCTTTGTGTGTGGTCTTTTTTTAGCCTCTTCTTTTACAAGCCCTTCCCCTTGCCTTCCATACGCATAAATATTATCAACTATCCCTAGTTTGATACCGTAATGTTTCGATACCTCTAATATGTTTATTAATAATTTCTCTTGCTGTTTCTCCCAATCTGAATACGGAATATTTACAACATGAAATATAATATCAACATCTTTAGCAGCATTCATTATATCCTCTTTTACAAATACATCGCCGGCTACAACTTCTACATGTTTGTTCCCAGAAAATAATGCACCTAATCTCTCCTTATTTCTTGCAAAAGCAACCACATGAATCCCTCGGCCACATAATTCGTTTACAATTGCATAACCCATTGAACCAGAAGCACCTAATACTAAAGCCTTTTTCATTATAAATCCCCTCCTAAATTAATTAACCACTGTTCAATTAATATTAAAAAGAAAATCACTTACATAAGAAGCGATTTTGAAATAAACTCTACATGTACCTTAGCCAAACCTTGTAGTTCTTCAAACGTTTGGCCACTTCTGCAATAATGTGCTACAAATCCATGTAATGATAAAAAAACAGACCATATTATCATCGCATTTAATTCCCCATCACATAAAAAAGAAATAACCTTCGCAAATTTTTCATAACTAACATTAGGACTATTTGCCAAACACTCTTTTAATTCGGCATCTTTAATTAAAAACATAATTTCATAATGACTCTGATTTCTTAGACCAAATTCAATAAAACCGAATAAAACTGCTCTTAGTTGCTCTTCTCTCGATAACTTTTGATTACAAATTTCATCTAACTTTTTGTTTAATAATTGAAAATCCTGTTCCACCATTGCGTAAAATAGCTCTGCTTTGTTTTTAAAATGATAATAAATCGAACCATGGCTATATCCAAGTTCTGTTGCAATTTTGCGCATTGAAGTATGTTGATATCCTTGTGCTATAAATAGCTCCCTAGCTACATTCATAATCATTTCTCTTGTTAGTTCTTGTTTAACTGCTTTCCTTGGCGACATATTTCATACCTCACACATATAATTAACCACTGTTCAATTATATTATATATTTTCAGAAAATTAATGCAACCCTTTTTTTGAAAAAATATACATTTTGAAATGATGGCATTATATGAAAGAATTTAGTATCATGATTCAAGGTACTATTTCAAGTTGGACGGAGGATACTATGAGCTTATTAACAGTTGAAAAATTAGGACATACATTTGGCGATCGTACATTATTTAAAGATGTATCTATGCGATTATTAGCAGGTGAGCACGTTGGATTAGTTGGTGCAAACGGTGTTGGTAAATCAACATTTATGAATATCATTACTGGTCAGCTTATTCATGACGAAGGTCGTGTAGAATGGACACCAGGCACACATTACGGTTACTTAGATCAGCATACGGTTTTAACGCCTGGACGTACAATTCGTGACGTACTAGCGGATGCATTTTTACCGTTATTCGAAAAGGAAACAGCTTTAAATGAAGTTACAGAAAAAATGGGAACTGCTACACCAGAAGAACTAGAAGAACTTCTTGAGCAAATGGCAGAAATACAAGATGCACTTGAAGCAGGTGGTTTCTATTTACTAGATATGAAAATTGAAGAGGCTGCACGTGGTCTTGGAATTGATGCTATTGGTTTAGATCGTGATGTTTCAGCACTAAGTGGTGGACAACGTACAAAAGTATTGCTTGCAAAGCTATTACTTGAACAACCAGAAGTGTTATTGCTTGATGAACCTACTAACTATTTAGACGTTGAACATATTCATTGGTTAACAACTTATTTAAAAGAATACCCACATGCATTCTTATTGATTTCTCATGATACGGAATTTATGAACAAATGTGTTGATGTTATTTTCCATCTAGAATTCACAAAAATGACACGCTATACAGCGACATATGAAAAATTCCTAGAACTAGCAGAAATCAATAAAAATCAACATATAAACGCTTATGAAAAGCAGCGCGAGTTTATCAAAAAGCAAGAAGACTTCATTGCAAAGAACAAGGCTCGTTATTCAACGACAGGTCGTGCAAAGAGTCGTCAAAAACAACTTGATCGCATGGAACTTATTGATCGTCCGGAAACAGCAATCAAACCTGAATTCTCATTTAAAGAAAGTCGTGCAAGTAGTCGCTTCGTCTTTGAAGGTGAAAATGTAGAAATCGGATATACACATCCGCTACTACCAAAGTTATCAATGACAATTGAGCGTGGTGAAAAAATTGCTATTGTTGGATGTAATGGTGTTGGTAAATCAACGCTACTAAAAACAATCTTAGGTAAAATTAAACCTTTAAACGGTAAAACAAGTCTTGGTGACTTCTTAGAGCCTGCATACTTTGAGCAAGAAGTTAAAGCTGATAATATAACACCAATTGATGATGTATGGAATACATTCCCTGGCCTAGACCAGCATCAAATTCGTGCGATGTTAGCAAAATGCGGATTAAAAAATGAACATATTTCTCGTCCATTAAGTCAATTAAGTGGTGGAGAACAAGCAAAGGTTCGTTTATGTAAGCTAATGGGTGAAGAAAGTAACTGGCTACTATTTGATGAGCCGACAAACCATCTTGATGTTACAGCAAAAGAAGAACTTAAGAAGGCTATGAAAGCATATAAAGGAACAATTCTCCTTGTATGTCACGAACCGGAATTCTATGAAGATTGGATCACAAAGGTTTGGGATGTAGAAAAATGGTCTCAAAATAGTAAGTAATCTTTAATAAAAAACTCCTTGTGTAGACAAGGAGTTTTTTATTAAGAATTTTTTATATTGTAGTATCCTATAAGGCGTAAGCGAAATTCTTTTAATTCCGGATAAACCTCTAAATTTGCTAACATACCTCTAATTACCGGAATTCTTGGATTAAGCAATCGCATTTCCGCCTCTAAAACATCTAATGTTACTAGCAGCTCATCGTCCTCTAATTGATCAGCTAGAGTACGCTTAAATCCAATAATTTCTTTTAAAAAATGCTCTTTAACCTGTTCCTTAATGAGCTCTGATTTACAAAGAAATTCTCCAAGCTTTTCTTCGTGTAAAATAGGTTCTTCCGAAGATTCTACCAAGCCATCTACTAAATTATCTACTCTTTTTAAAATAAAAGCAGAGACGTAAGATAAATCAATTTCTGTTGCTTGTAAAATAATTAATTCTAAATACCCACGGCATATGCCTTCCACCATAATTACTAAATCCAATAAATATGGCATAATCTTTTCACCATAAATGGACAATAAACTATTTCGATAAAATGCATGAGACTCTAACTTCATCCGCATCATAAATTCTTCCACTTCTTTATTAAACGGAATCGCATTTTCTCTCGCATGCATAATAATAAACTCTTTATGCTTTTGTATATCATTAAACTGACAATGTAATTGTTTTGCAAATTTTTCACGTGGTAACAAAGACTCTTGCTCAATATCCAGCATTTTCTTTTGAATTTTGTCATAATAATATCGAAGTGTCGCTAATAAAAGCTCATCTTTTGATTTAAAATATAAGTAAAAAGCTCCCTTAGATATACCACTAGCTGTCACAATTTCCTGCACTGATGTCGCATTTACACCCTTATTAGCAAATAACTTCATAGCCGATTCTATAATTAAACGCTCTTTTTCTTTCATATCTTCTCTCCTAAATTTAATCTCGCATCTTATTATGGATTTATTATACCATCTCTTTTTATTGACGATTGACCAACTGGTCAGTTATATTATGTATTAGACTGACCAGTTGGTCAATATAATACAAAGGGAGCGCAAACATGAACAAAATCATCAATTTCTCGTTAAAAAATAAGTTCGCAGTTTGGCTACTAACCATTATTGTTACTATTGCGGGAATTTACTCTGGCCTCAATATGAAGCTGGAAACAATTCCTGATATTACAACACCGATTGTGACAGTAACTACGGTCTATCCTGGTGCTACACCAGAAGAAGTAGCCGATAAAGTTTCAAAGCCGATGGAAGAACAACTACAAAATTTAAGTGGTGTTAACGTTGTTAGCTCATCATCTTTTCAAAACGCATCTTCTATTCAAGTAGAATACGATTTTGATAAAAATATGGAAAAAGCAGAAACAGAAATTAAAGAAGCTCTCACAAATGTAAAGCTCCCTGACGGTGTTAAAGACCCTAAGGTTTCACGAGTAAACTTCAATGCTTTTCCTGTTATTTCGTTAAGCGTAGCAAGCAAGAATGAATCTTTAGCTACCTTAACTGAAAATGTAGAGAAAAATATTGTACCGGGCTTAAAAGGACTTGATGGTGTTGCATCTGTTCAAATTGCAGGTCAACAAGTAGATGAAGTACAGCTCGTCTTCAAGAAAGATAAAATGAAAGAACTAGGACTAAGTGAAGATACTGTAAAAAATGTAATTAAAGGATCGGATGTATCTTTACCACTTGGCCTATACACGTTTAAAGACACGGAAAAATCAGTTGTTGTAGATGGCAATATTACAACGATTAAAGCATTAAAAGAACTCAAAATCCCAGCTATACCTTCATCACCTAACGGTCAAGGTAGTCAAAATGCTGGCGCTGGTGCACAAACGCCGCAAATGAATCCAGCTGCTATGAACGGAATTCCAACAGTTACATTAGACGAAATTGCTGAAATTAAAGAAGTTGGGAAAGCAGAATCCATTTCTCGAACAAATGGAAAAGAAGCAATTGGAATTCAAATTGTGAAGGCCTCTGATGCAAATACAGTTGATGTTGTAAATGCAGTAAAAGATAAAGTAAAAGATCTTGAGAAAAAATATAAAGATTTAGAGATCATTTCAACATTCGACCAAGGTGCACCTATTGAAAAGTCAGTTGAAACAATGCTAAGCAAAGCAATTTTCGGTGCTATCTTTGCGATTGTTATTATTATGCTGTTCCTACGAAATATTCGAACAACGTTAATCTCTGTCGTTTCAATACCACTTTCGTTATTAATTGCTGTTTTAGTCATAAAGCAAATGGATATTACGCTTAACATTATGACGCTTGGAGCAATGACAGTTGCTATAGGCCGTGTTGTTGATGACTCAATTGTTGTTATTGAAAATATTTACCGACGTATGTCGTTATCAGAAGAGAAATTGCGCGGAAGAGATTTAATTCGTGAAGCTACGAAAGAAATGTTTATTCCGATTATGTCTTCTACCATTGTGACAATCGCTGTATTCTTACCGCTAGGACTTGTAAAAGGTATGATTGGTGAAATGTTCTTACCATTCGCCTTAACTATTGTCTTCGCTTTATTAGCATCATTACTAGTAGCTGTTACAATCGTACCGATGTTAGCTCACTCTTTATTTAAGAAAGAGAGTATGAGAGAAAAAGAAGTACATCATGAAGAAAAACCAAGTAAATTAGCAAATGGGTATAAACGCATACTTGCATGGGCTTTAAATCACAAAATTATTACATCAAGTATCGCTGTCCTTCTATTAGTTGGTAGTCTCGCACTTGTGCCAGTTATCGGTGTAAGTTTCTTACCTTCTGAAGAAGAAAAAATGATTATCGCAACATACAAACCTGAACCAGGTCAAACATTGGAAGACGTTGAAAAAATTGCAACGAAAGCTGAAAAGCACTTCCAAGATAATAAAGACGTGAAAACAATTCAGTTCTCATTAGGTGGAGAGAACCCAATGAGCCCTGGTCAAACAAATCAAGCTATGTTCTTCGTTCAATATGATAACGACACGAAAAACTTTGAAAAAGAGAAAGAACAAGTCGTTAAAGATTTACAGAAGATGTCTGGCAAAGGCGAATGGAAAAACCAAGACTTCGGAGCAAGTGGCGGTAGTAACGAAATTAAACTATACGTTTACGGAGATAGCTCAGAAGACATTAAGCCTGTCGTAAAAGATATTCAAAATATCATGAAGAAAAATAAAGACTTAAAAGATATAGATTCTAGTATTGCAAAAACATATGCAGAGTACACTTTAGTCGCAGATCAAGAAAAGCTAAGTAAAATGGGCTTAACGGCTGCTCAAATTGGAATGGGACTTTCTAATCAACACGATCGCCCTGTTCTGACAACAATTAAAAAAGACGGTAAAGATATCAATGTATATGTAGAAGCTGAAAAACAAAATTATGAAACAATCGATGACTTAACAAATCGCAAAATTACAACACCACTTGGTAATGAAGTAGCTGTGAAAGATGTTATGACTGTAAAAGAAGGTGAAACATCGAATACAGTAACACACCGAGATGGACGTGTTTATGCAGAGGTTAGTGCCAAATTAATATCTGATGACGTTTCAAAAGCATCTACTGCAGTACAAAAAGAAGTAGATAAAATGGATCTTCCTTCTGGGGTAGATGTTTCTATGGGCGGTGTTACTAAAGATATTCAAGAATCATTCAAGCAACTTGGCCTAGCGATGTTAGCTGCGATTGCCATTGTATACTTCGTTCTTGTCGTTACATTTGGTGGTGCCCTTGCACCATTCGCAATTTTATTCTCGCTACCATTTACAATTATTGGGGCTCTTGTTGCCTTATTAATCTCTGGTGAAACATTAAGTGTATCTGCAATGATTGGTGCACTTATGTTAATCGGTATCGTTGTAACAAACGCAATCGTGCTTATCGACCGCGTTATTCATAAAGAAAATGAAGGACTATCAACACGTGAAGCTTTATTAGAAGCTGGTGCAACACGCGTTCGTCCAATTTTAATGACTGCAATTGCAACAATCGGTGCTCTTATCCCGCTTGCATTAGGATTTGAAGGTAGTGGCTTAATTTCTAAAGGACTTGGCGTAACGGTAATTGGTGGATTAACAAGTTCAACGTTATTAACACTTCTTATTGTTCCAATTGTTTATGAAGTATTAAGCAAATTTAAAAAGAAAAAAACAAAATAACAAAAAAATAACCTCGCTAACTGCGAGGTTATTTTTTATTTCCAAACAAGATTAGGAAATCGCCATAGCCTTCTTTCTCTAATTCCTCTTTTGGAATAAATCGAAGAGCTGCGGAATTAATACAGTAACGAAGGCCATTTGGTCCTGGACCGTCTGGAAATACGTGCCCAAGATGTGAATCTCCCTCTTTACTTCTCACTTCTGTACGTGTCATATTATGACTCACATCCATCTTTTCTTTCACACTTGCTGCCATCACTGGTTTTGTAAAACTAGGCCATCCACATCCACTATCAAATTTATCTAGAGAAGTAAACAACGGCTCACCTGAAACGATGTCTACATAAAGACCTTCCTCTTTATGGTTCCAATACTCATTTCGAAATGGTGGTTCTGTACCATTTTCCTGTGTTACATAAAACTGCATCTCATTGAGTTTTTCTTTTAAATGAACATTATCCTTTGGCCAATGTTGCTTAATAAAAATATCTCGTCCTGAGCCTTTACGATATAACTCATAGCGGAATGTGTTTTTCTTATGATATCCTTGGTGATATTCTTCAGCTGGATAAAATGTAGCTGCTGGTAGTATTTTTGTCGCAATTGGTTTCGAAAAGCGCCCACTCTGCTCAAGCTCTTCTTTTGAAGCTTCTGCTTTTTTATGTTGTTCTTCATTATGATAAAAAATCACCGTTTCATAAGACTGTCCGCGGTCATGGAATTGTCCCCCAATATCGGTCGGATCAATTTGTCTCCAATATATATTTAACAATTCCTCATACGGCATTTTATTTGCATCAAATGTAATTTGTACCGCTTCATAATGTCCTGTTGTTTCCGAGCACACTTCTTTATACGTTGGGTCCTCTTTATGACCGCCTGTATAACCTGAAACAACCTGTATAATTCCCTCCATCTCTTCAAATGGAGAAACCATACACCAAAAACACCCTCCAGCAAATGTAGCCAATTCTACCTTTTCATTTACAGCCATTACTTCACCCCTATTCTATATTCTCCTTACAGTATGTCATAAGAAACATAATGTTATAAAAGAAAAAGCATCGAACATCGATGCTTTTTCTCTACTTCACTTTATTTTGTTCCAACATCCTTCTCCATTTCATCACTTGTCACATCTAAGACATCTAATAAGAAAATGAAAATTGGAATACCGATAATCAGTCCCCATACACCTAAGAAGTGCTCTGAGAAAATTAATACCATAAAAGTATAGAAAATCGGTAAATTTGTTTTTTGCGACATAAACTTCGGATTTAATACGTAACTTTCAAGCGCATGAATAACTGTTACGATAACTAAAATATAAACAACGTACATAATACCGCCAATATTGTAAGCAATCATACAAAGTGGGAATAACGAAATGATAACCCCCGCTACTGGAATTAAGCCAAGCAAGAAAATCATTAACGCTAAACCTAATAATTGTGGGAATCCTAATATCCATAATGCGATAACTGAAAGAACACAGTTAACAACAGCAATTAAAAATTGTGCTTCGATTACCTTTCCAAATGAACGTGCAAATTTCTTTCCGAAGTACTCAATTTCAGTATAGAAAATTGCAAGCCTGCTTTCTTTAAACTTTGCAGTAAAACCAACAATACGAGATTTTTCTAGTAAGAAAAACAAACTCAAAATTAAAGAAAGTAAAACTTGAAGGCCAAATTTACCAACATTCGTAATCGATTTATACAAAATGTCTACGCCTTGTCCTACATATTTAGAAAGCTCCATATGATTGACAGCATTAACTGCATACTTAATTAGTTCACTATCTGGTGGGTTTCTTAAAAATACATTGAATTGGTAAATCAGTTGTGAAATTTGTATCGTCAATACTGGTAAATATTTAAATAGCGTAATAGCAATTCCACCAATTAACATTACATATAGAAATGCTATAATAATTTTTCGATTAATAGGCATGAAATGATCTAATTTGCGGGAAATAAACTTTTGGAATCGATCCATTAAATACGTGAGAATAAACGTAATTAATATTAAATTCAACATACTTTGCAGCCCGTATAACACGAGAGCAAGTATTACTAATACGAGTAACCTCTGAAATCCTTTGCTTTGAAACAGGTTTTTTATTTGCATAATCGACGAATACTCTCTCCTGTCCTATAAACTAAAACGTTAATAAGTAGATTTCTCTCTCTTTTCTACTTTTAATTATTCATTCATATTAAGATTTTTATAAACTCATTATATGCCTACCTTAACAGGTATATAAGTAGCTTACTTCTTATTTTACAATACAATGACCTAATTCAAAACGTATTCTACATAGTATTAATGAAGATTTAAGGAAACTTACATTTTTTTAAATAGGTCTTACCACTACTGTAACATAAAAAGCAAGCTATCAGTAGAAATCTGTCCTACAAATAGCTTGCTTTTCTTATTTTTTAAGTAAGTTTTACTATCCAATGAATGGCATGAACATCGGGATGACAACTACTGTTACAACCCCAACTACCGTTACAGCAATACTTGCCATCGCTGCCTCTACCTCACCCATTTCAATTCCTACTGCAACTCCTAATGCATGGCCCGCTGTTCCAAGTGCTAAACCTTTTGCAATCGGATGCTTAACTCTAAATGTTTTTAAGAATAATGCCCCTAATGCGTATACGATAACTGCGTTGAAAATAACTGCAAACGATGTAATTGCTGGAATACCACCAATACTTTCTGAGATTGGTAACGCAATTGCTGTTGTTGCTGCTTGTGGTAGCATTGAATTCATTACTGCTGTATCTAAACCGATTGCTTTTGCAACAATGAACACGACAATTACTGAGCAAATAGATCCCACCACGATAGCCGATAAAATTTGCCACCAATATTTTTTCAACTTATCCACTTGTTTGTATAGTGGGATAGCGAATGCAATTGTTGCTGGTTCTAAGAAGAAACTAATCATTTTTCCGCCAGTATTATATTCTTCAAAAGTAAAGTTACCTACCTTTAGAAAGACAATCCCTAATACCATCGCTACAAATAATGGTGTAAATAAGAAGAATCCTTTTGAATGCTTGAATAATAACGTTCCGATCCCGTATGCGATTAATGAAACGACGATTCCGAAATATGGAGTCATTGTGCTTGCCATATTCATTACCTCCTAACAATATATAAATGCAATGGTTACGCAACCTTTCCGTGCTTGCGTCCTTTATTTACTACTTTCAATTCTTTTGTATCTTCTGTTTCTTTTTCATCTTTTCCTAAAATAAATTGTGCAAATAATCCTGTTACAGCTAGTAAAATAACTGTTGCTACAACAATTACAGTTAAAATTTGTACAAAATATTGTCCCATTACACCAAGAGAATTAATAACTGAAATACCTGATGGGACGAAAAGGAATCCGATAATACCTGTTAAAGCTGTTCCAAGTGATTCAACTTGCTCCAATTTAATAACTTTTAAACATAATAGACTAAATAAAATAACTAACCCGATTACCGATGAAGGCATCGGAATTGGTAAATGTGTTGCAATAATATTAGAAATTAACATAATAGCTGAGAATATGAATGCTTGTGATAAGAAACTGTATACTTTTTTCGTACTCATTTTGGCCACCTCTTTCGATTTGGTACCTTTATTGTATAAGATGTAAGTAACGAGGTAAGCGTTTACATAACAGAACGTCAAATATACAGAATCAGTTACAAATATAAAAGGATGAAATACAAAAGCTGCTTCTTAAATACGAAGCAGCTTCTTGAGTTCTTTGGCATATGTACGGCTAACAGGTACTTTCGATCCTTCTTTCATGATTAAATTATAAGTAGAATTGAACCATGGCTGAATTTCAGTAATATGATTAATATTTGCAATAAAGCTACGATGGACGCGCATGAAGTTTGCTTGTGGTAACTTCTTCTCTAAAATTACAAGTGTATCATGTGTTACATATGTTTCCCTCATTGTTTTTACTGTTACTTTCCCATCTACAAGCCCTACATATATAATATCTTCAATATTCACAAGTACGATTGATTCTTCAATTGGTAATGCTAATTTATGCATCTCTGCTGTTACATCTGTCCCCTTTATTTCGTGCTTCGTTTCTATTTGCGCTTGTTTTTGTTTTTTATACTTCTTTAATGTTTGCACAATACGCTCTTCATCAAATGGTTTTAAAATGTAGTCTAACGCATCTACTTCAAATGCTCGCAACGCATATTGATCATAGGCAGTAGCAAATACAATTGCAGGTGGATTTTTCATCTTCTTTAATATATTCGCGATTTCAAATCCGTTATCATCGGATAATTGAATATCTAAAAATACAATATCTGGTCTACATTGCATTAGTTCTTCTAATGCGTCTTCCACACAATCAGCCTCACCAACTATCTCAACTTCTTTCGTTCTCTCTAATAAATACTTTAGTTCATCACGTGCTAACATTTCATCGTCAACTACTAATACTTTTAACACCTGGCTCTTCCTCCCCTACTTTTTTTGGAATAATAAAGGTAATCTCCGTCCCTTTATTTAATTCACTTTCGATATGAAGCATGGTTTCTTTCCCAAATAACCCAATAAGACGTTCATTAATATTATATAAAGCTGTTCCAGTCCCTTTCTTTGACGAAACTACCATCTTTCCTAATTGTTCTAAACGTTCTTCCTCAATTCCCTGTCCATTATCTTTTACTTCAAAGTGAACCATACCCTCTTTTTCAAAAACATGCACTTCCACTTCACACACTGGTTGCTTCTTCGGAAAAGCATGTCGCAATGCATTTTCAACCAATAGTTGAAGAACAAATGGTGGTACTAAAGTTGTCTTTAGCTCATCCTCAATATACATCTTTACCTCATACTTATTTGGGAACCTTGCTTGTTCTAGTGATAAGTATGCCTGTACATGGTTTAATTCTTGTTCCAGTGGAATCAATAACTGACGTGCTCCTTGCAAATTACAACGGAAATACACGCTAAGCTGTAATAATAACTTCCTTGCTTTTTCTACATCTGTTCGGCATAAAGCTGATACTGTATTAATCGCATTAAATAAAAAGTGCGGGTTAATTTGCGCTTGTAATGCTTTTATCTCCGCATCTTGAAGTAATTTACTTTGCAACTCAGCTTCTCCTAACTCTAACTGCGTGGAGAATATTTTTGCTAACCCTTCTGCTAATTCTTCTTCAACGCGACTTAACTGGTTAGAATTTTTGAAATACAGTTTTAATGTCCCTATCGTATTTCCATGTGAAGTTAGTGGAATAACAATAGCGGCTTGTAAGGGACAGCCTTCATGTTGGCAATTAATAACCTCACGTGATTTCGCCTTCATTATTTGCCCTGTATGTAAAACTTCTTTTGATAAACCAGTTATTAAACTATGTGAAGGAATATGGTGATCTGATGCTAATCCAACGTGCGCTAATATTTTCTCTGTATCTGTTAAAGATACCGCATCTGTTCCTGTAAAGCGGTGAATAATTTGTGCCACATGCTTACACGATTCTTCTGTTAAGCCTTGACGAAAATACGGTAACGTTTTATCAGCAATACGCAATACTTTATGAGTCTGAAGTGCTTTTGCATTCTCCTCCTGACGCAAAATAGCTTGTATCATAGAAAGTAAAATAAAACTTCCAAAACTATTTACAAGAATCATCGGTATCGCTATTGTTTTCACAACGCTAATTCCATCCTCTATAATTAATAAAATCATAAGCATTTCTAAAGATACGATAAAAACACTTAAAACTGCTGAAAACTTAGGAGTAATTGTACGGTTATATTTTTTGAAAATATATCCGATATAACCAGTTATAATCCCCGCTAAAATAGAAGAGATTGCGCAACTTAGCGCTGTCGTACCACCAAGCATATAACGATGAATACCAGCAATAAACCCTACTCCAATCCCTACGATAGGGCCACCAAGTAAGCCGCTAATACCAACACCCATAATACGCGTATTCGCAATTGTACTTGACGAAGAAACACCTTGTAACCAATTTTCATTCATAATTGTATTTCCCGCTATTTCAATCCCAGTGTAATTGCTTACAATTGTAAATACCGAAAAAATACAAATAAGCTTAAGCTTATCTACATAGCCATCCTGTTTATGAAGGAGGCGCCTGAAAGTTTTAATATGAGAGAGTAAAAATCCTAAAATAACTATAAGTCCGACTCGTTCAATCATCATGAGTACTAAATTTAGCATCTTTGATTCATTCCTTTTTATTTAGTTAGTTTTATTATGGGAAAATAATGAAGCCGACGTCAAGAAGAACGAAATGTTTTTTGAAATATTTCACACATAATAACTTCCTCTTTATTTGACAATCCAATAGAAGAGTGCTAAAAATAAAGTAATATAATACAGTCCTTTAACCCAACCCCGTGAGGTTGAGAAGGAAGTCGGAATACAATATACGTATGTTCTTTTTTGGGGATACGTATGCTTTTTTGGCCTTCTCATCATATCAGGTGAGAAGGCCTTTTGTTATTCTTCCATAGCGACTGTAGAAAATAAGGAGGAGTAATAATGAACGTCACTACTGATGTACAACAAACAACAGAGGAGACGAAAGCGAAAAGGTATAAAACATTATTTGGTTCTGCGCTAGGATATGCAGCAGAAGGTTTAGATATGTTGCTATTATCTTTCGTACTTGTCTATATTTTAAAAGAGTTTCACTTAAGTCCTGTTGAAGGTGGAAACTTAACATTAGCTACCACAATAGGGATGTTAATTGGTTCTTATTTATTTGGATTTATTGCTGATTTATTTGGCCGTATTCGTACAATGGCCTTCACAATCTTACTGTTTTCACTAGCAACCGCACTCATTTATTTCGCAACAGACTACTGGCAATTATTAATTCTTCGCTTTTTAGTTGGAATGGGAGTTGGTGGTGAATTCGGAATCGGAATGGCCATTGTAACAGAAACATGGTCTAAAGAAATGCGCGCTAAAGCGACATCTGTTGTTGCACTTGGATGGCAATTTGGTGTACTGATTGCTTCACTCCTTCCAGCATTTATTGTCCCACACTTTGGATGGAGAGCCGTTTTCTTATTTGGATTAATTCCAGCTTTACTAGCTGTCTATGTCCGTAAAAGTTTAAGTGAACCGAAAATATGGGAGCAAAAACAACGCTACAAAAAGGAACTATTGCAAAAAGAAGCTACAGGTAAATTAACAACTACTGAAGCAGAACAACTAAAACATATAAAAAAATTCCCACTTCGAAAATTATTTGCCAATAAAAAAGTAACAATCACAACAATCGGTCTTATTATTATGTCGTTTATCCAGAACTTCGGATATTACGGCATCTTCACATGGATGCCAACTATTTTAGCAAATAAATATAACTATACATTAGCAAAAGCGAGTGGCTGGATGTTCATTTCTACCATCGGTATGCTAATTGGAATTGCAATCTTTGGTATTCTGGCTGATAAAATTGGTCGTCGTAAAACTTTTGCAATTTATTATATTGGTGGTACAGTATACTGTCTCATTTACTTCTTCTTATTCACAGATTCAACATTATTATTATGGGGAAGTGCATTGCTTGGATTCTTTGCAAATGGAATGATGGGAGGGTTTGGGGCAATTTTAGCTGAAAACTACCCTGCTGAAGCTCGCTCTACCGCAGAAAACTTTATTTTCGGTACAGGACGTGGGTTAGCTGGATTTGGGCCTGTTATTATCGGCTTACTCGCTACAGGCGGCAACCTGCTTGGAGCATTGTCCTTGATTTTTATCATCTACCCAATCGGGTTAATTACAATGCTAATATGTGTACCAGAAACAAAGGGAAAAGTATTAGATTAAACGTAAAAGAGGAAGCATCTTATTTAAGATGCTTCCTCTTTTACATTTTTATTTATTTTGATTTACTAGCCTTCTGAAATAAGAATGCAGTTTTATCTTCTTCTTTTACAATACCTTGTTTTAATGCTAATTCTCCCGCAACTTTAGGCGCTAACCATAGCATTGGGAATAATAAAATTGATACCGGAACTGCCGTCACTACGATAAACGATTGTAGCGCATTAATACTTCCTTCACCCATATATAAAAGAATTGCTGCAACTGCTCCCATAATAAGCGACCAAAAAATTCGCAAACTAATTCTAGGATCTCCGTCTCCAGTCACTGCCATTGAAATGGAATACGCCATTGAATCTCCTGTTGTCACTACAAATAAAATTGTTAATAAAAGAAATGCTGGTCCAATAATATTAGAAAGTGGCAATTGCCCTGTAATTGCAATCATAGCTGCCGGCATACCAGATTCACTTAATGCGTCCGAGATAGAACCAGGATTCATTAACTCATAAAACACACCTGATCCACCTAATATAGTAAACCAAAACGTTGTAATAATAGGTGCGATAATTCCAATTGCAACGATGATTTCTCGAATCGTTCTCCCTCTTGAAATTCGACTCACTAAAATTGCCATCATTGGTCCGTATCCAATAAACCATCCCCAGAAAAAGATTGTCCAAGACCCTAACCAACTTGTATCACCACGGTATGTGCTCATCGGTATAAACTCACTTACATAAAATCCAAACGAAGAAACAAACGAATCAATAATAAATCCACCTGGCCCAAATAGTAATATGAATGCCATTAACAAAATTGCTAATCTAACATTTAAATTACTTATAATTTGAATCCCTTTATCAATACCTGTTACTGCCGATATGGTAGACACGGCCACTACACAAACAATAATTGCCAATTGAGTAGTAAACACATCAGAAATTCCAAATAATTCTTGTAACCCATAACTTGCTTGTAAACCTAAAAATCCAATGGGGCCAATTGTACCTGCAGCTACTGCAATAATTGCAGCTGCATCAATTATCGTTCCAAGCAGGCTCTTTCCTAATTTTTCCCCAAAAATAGGATATAAAAGCGTTCGAGGTTTTAGCGGCATACCTTTATGATAATGTCCATACATCATAACTACCGCACTAATTGTACCTAAAATCGTCCATGCTAAAAATCCCCAATGCATATAACTTTGTGCTAAAGCAGGCATGACTGCTTCTTTCGTTCCAGCAGATATACCATCATGTATTGGTGGCACCGTCATCAAATGGTACATTGGCTCTGCTGCTGCCCAAAAAACGCCACCTCCGGCAAGTAATGTAGACATAATAATAGCAAGCCATTTTGCCGTACTAATCTCAGGTTTTTCTAATCCCCCAAGTTTAACTCTCCCATATTTGGAGAACGCCATACACATCGCAACAATAAATGTACCTAATAATAAAACTTGCCAGAAGGCACCAAAATATTTAATTGAAAAAGCGAAACTGTTATTAATCGCACTCTCTACATAATCCTTGTTCAAAAAAACTGCAATTACAAATAATAAAAGTGAACCACCGCTAATAATAAATACAGGCCAATCAGTTTTTCGACTCTTCATCCTCATTTACACTTCCTCCTTCCTCAGCAATCTAAAAAAACAACTTTATTATGTTTTATTGTTTAAACCCAAAACACAATAATTATATATGCATAACATTTTATCGACTTCCCACATACTTATGTTGTCCCTAAAAATATGCCAAATCCCTTATTAAAAAGAAAAAATCTCTTTCTCTTACATAAAAAAGCAAAACAAAAGACCTTATATTTCTATAAGGTCTTCGAAACAGAAATTTGATTATAACATAAGGAACTCCTTGGTTCAAAAATCCTCTTCCAAAAATAACCGAGAGTAAAGGCTTCCATTTGCTACATAACAGTAATTAAAAAAATTATATTTTGCAGAAAAAACTGCACTAAATATTATTTATGAAAGAAATTTGGCTTCAAAATTTCATTCGGATACGGTTTGTGATAAATATGAGTGGTAGCTGGAGATAATGGTGGAATAAGCCACACCCAATTACCTGTTACAACACGACCACAAGCAGCTTCTTGCTTCTCAAATTGCTGAAATTGTTGTGCAGCAGTATGATGATCAACAATACTAACTCCTTGTTTTTTAAAAGAGTGTAGTACGGCAATATTCAACTCAATTAGCGCCTTATCCTTCCATAACGTACCGTTTCTCGATGTATCTAAATCCATCATCTCCGCAACAGCCGGAAGTAAATTATAACGATCATGATCCGCTAAGTTGCGCGCCCCAATTTCTGTTCCCATATACCATCCATTGAACGGAGCAGCTGTATAAGAAATACCGCCAATTTCTAAGCACATATCCGAGATCATTGGAACCCCATACCATTTTGCTCCAAGTGATGAAATAGGGTATTCTGGGTGTTCAATTGGCACTTCTTTTACTTCTTTCCTCGGAATTTCTTTATATGTAGGCGCCTTCCCGTTTATAGAAAACACAAGTGGCAATACATCGAAATTCGTACCTTCTCCTTGCCAGCCAAGCTCCTGACAAAAGTCCGTAAATGTAGCGGAATGAGAGTCACCGATCACTCCCATTTCTGTTTTATATCCTGCATATCGAATCAATTGGTGATTATAAATTCGTATATTATTTTCCTCACCTTGATATTGCTTAAAAATCGTAATGGTTGGTTTAACTTTCCCGTCGTTCGTTGCATATTTAATATGATGAATTAATGCATTATATACACCCTCTTCATCATTTACTTCGCGCGCATCTAATATGTGCATCTTACTCCAAAATAGTCTTCCAATACATCTATTACTGTTACGCCATGCCATTCGTGAACCATGAACAAGTTCTTCAAATGTATGCTCATATGTCCCTGTCTTCTCTACCTCAATTTGAATTTCTTTTATACGTTCTTCTATCAATTGTTCTTTATGAAGCTCTTTATAACAAATCGTAATAAAATTACTTGCTTCCTCTATTAATTGTTTCGTTTCACTCATAAACAATCTCCTTCTATTTCAACAAAACCCTGATACTTTACAGTATAAGCAAAAAGGATAGGAGTCACAAATGAAAGCGAGAGTGTTACTTTTATTGTAATATTTTTCAGAAAATTAACGAACTTACTATTGACTTCCATAGAAAATGAGTGTATTTTTGACTCAGGTAAAGTTTTTTTACCTAGACCAACTTTTGAATAGAAAGGAGGGAATGTTATGTCTTCATTTCAATTGCCAAAGCTTTCATATGACTATGATGAACTAGAGCCACATATCGATAGCAATACACTTTCCATTCATCATGGAAAGCACCATGCGACATACGTAAACAATTTAAATGCTACTTTAGAAAATTATACTGAATTACATAATAAATCTTTAGAAGAATTGCTATGTAATTTAGATGCTTTACCGAAGGAAATTGTTACAGCTGTACGAAATAACGGTGGTGGTCACTATTGTCATAGTCTTTTTTGGGAAGTGATGAGCCCACGAGGTGGCGGTGAGCCTAATGGAGACGTTGCAAAAGTAATTGATTATTATTTCAATACCTTTGACAACTTAAAAGATCAACTTTCCAAAGCAGCTATTAGTCGTTTTGGAAGTGGCTATGGATGGCTTGTTCTTGACGGTGAGGAACTCTCTGTTATGAGTACACCAAATCAAGATACGCCTTTGCAAGAAGGAAAAATCCCCTTACTCGTAATTGATGTATGGGAACATGCTTATTATTTAAAGTATCAAAATCGGCGCCCCGAGTTTGTTACCAACTGGTGGCATACAGTAAACTGGGACCAAGTAAACGAGAAGTATTTACAAGCAATTCAATCGCAAAAACATTAGTCGTACGTATAAGGTAAATTTGGTAATGTAAAATCAGTATTGTCGAAATCCTCCAGAATCCCCCGGATTGCCACCGGGGGATTTATGATTACTTCATTGTATTTATATAATGTTTTAAAACATTTTTTATTTCTATTTTCAGCTCTCGGAACAAAAATCCAAATTCACGAGCCTTTCCATTATGTAACGTACAGTTAGTTACCTCATTATAAGGAGCTATATTTTCCCCAGCTTCCTGGATAAGTGCTTTTATTCCCGTCTTCTCTTCTATGAAATGAATAATTTCTTCCGTAGAAACTACCCCGTTACTACAGGCGTTAATTGGTCCTTTCACATTTTCCATTCCGCACCAAGCTAGAAACTCTCCTGCCTCTTTTTCATGTATAAATGACAAATTTCCATCTACATGATCCACAACGATAGGGTTTTGGTTCACAACACATTCAACGTAAAATTGTAACCTTTTCGTATAATCATTTTCTCCAATAACAACTGGAAAACGCACTGCAACGACTGGGAATGTTGCATATTGAAATAAAACCGCTTCGGCTAATCGCTTTCCTTCACTATAATTAAAATCATTCCTATCTCCATATGTAATTACATATTCGTATGGATTAAAGTCCTCTTCTAACAAGCTTAATGCAGGTTCATAGACAGCCATTGAAGATGTCATAATATACTTCTTCGTTTTTCCTTTCAAAACTTCACATACCATTTTCGCTGCATTTGAACTATAGCATAAATTATCGTATACAATATCATAACTTTTTCCTTCTAGACGCTCTTCTAGTAGTTTTCCATCTTCTCTATCGACAATTATTCTTTTTACTGCGTTACCAAAAGAATCTTCAGTAACTCCCCTCGTGGCAATTGTTACATCGTGTCCAGCTTGCAAAAGGTACTCTACTAAATGTTTACCAAAAAATCTTGTTCCTCCTAGCACCAACACTTTTTTCAATTTCATCATCCCCATTTTTGCAATTTATAAAATATTACTTCTTTTATTATAAAAGGCTACTATAAAAAAAAGCATGAAATCAGTTTAACGATTCCATGCTTTTATGCAGATAATATATTAACGGACTCTATATTTAAAAATACAATAACAAAAGTACAAAATAGAAATTACTGATACATAAACCCATAGTTCATATACAAATCCCTCTCCCCACACTCCCATAAAATAAAATAGTGAAGGTAAAGTCAATGTTACCCATGATTGTACGAAGGCGATTCGTCCGAGATATTGATTAATATTCTTTTTTTGTGTATTTAGCACAAAGAATAAGTACCAAAGTAATGCCCACATAAACCATGTTAACGCATTAACAACATCATGAAATTGAACAAATGAAACAACCATATAGAATAAGGCTATAATTGCTACCCAAATACAAAACCATCCTAGACCACTACTATCCATTCCCTTTATAAAAGTAACACCTACATATAAATAGGTTAATCCAAATAAGAAAGTAGCCGCATATGAATACACTGTCCAATTGCTTTGGTCAGAAATCATGATCAAATAAAACGGAATAATAATTTGTAGTGCACCCACAAATAAATTAAAAACACCCGCACTTTTCATCTCTGCTTTCCCTAATATAACAAGACTATTTAAAAATAAAGCTGCCCCTGAAAGTAATAATCCTACATAACCCATATATACTCGTGTGAAAATCTTTACCTTTCACACTTTTAACCTCCCCACACTATAAAGTGATACTTATATTATTTTTCTTCCCATTTAAAACTACATACATAATTTTTCATCTGTATAAGTCAGACCTCCTACCTTAAAAAGGAGCGAACTTAAAACGCTTTCAATAATAAATAATCCTATCAAAACATGAACTAGGATTCCTTGATTATAAACGGACTCTAGCGATGATACAAGTGTTGGAATACATTTCAATAATACGCTTTCAATTTCCATAAAAAATGAATAAAATAATACATTCCTCTATCTCATTCTACTACCTTCTAGCATAAGATATTGTAAAATCCTATCATTTTAAGAAAGGTTTGATATTTATGCCTCTTCATTATCCAAATCATTCTGTTTTTCACTCTACAGGTGTATTAACAAGAGAACCTGCAACTATTTCAGCGGTCATAAACATTGTAAATTTAGATGCATATTACGCTCACTATGTAAATATAGAAGTGTGGGATTGGTCTAATTATTCTAATCCTGTAAAGTTACCTGTATTAATTGGTGAAAATGCAGAAGTAGAATTCCCATATGTTTTACAAGGCAATCATCTCGCAGTCTTTTATGCTAATTTAGATGAAACTATTGATTTGTATGAAATACGTATTTCTTATCCCGCTCACTCCAATATTATTGCAAATTGTTTCGGACGAAGTCTCCCACCATATACAAGTCAAGAGGGAAACACAGTATATCACAAACAACTTGTTCGAATTCATTAATTCCTCCTATTATGTAATAGGTGGTGGTCCGTAATACATTCTTTCTTATGAGAAAATTGTATTACGGACCTAAAACGCGATAGTAACCCTTAACAGTTTTTGATTGTTTCAAATCCTCAATTTTGTATAAGGAATAGGCTTGAATCAAAACCTTTAATTTCTTTTAATAAATTTACATATGCTCGCTGAAATTGCTCTTGTGTTGCTGGCTGATCATAAAATAAAACTTTAATCAGTTGGGGTTTTACAGGCAGTTGATCCCTCATCTATATCCTTTCCGATAATTTTCCTTATTTATAACAATACCTTTGTAGCACTTTTCAATCTTTATTCACTTACTACTAGGCTATATTAAATACACTTTCGTTCTAAGACGAGAAATAGAGCGCATACTTAATAATCAATACCTTTACTAATATTGAAAGTATCGATTCCTACACGTGTTGCCAGTCAAATATTCCTATAAAACAGGGAACGTTCTTTTCTAGGTTAGGTAATAAACTTAATAAAAAATGAATATAAAAAATGACCTCTTGCTTTTAAGCAAAGGTCATTTTTTTATTCATCATTAAACTTCTAAATAGCCATTTTTATTATTTGATTGCCATTTCCAAGAATCTGCACACATCTCTTCTAATCCGCGTGTTGCCTCCCAGCCTAATTCACGCTTTGCTTTCGATGCATCAGCAAAACATACTGCCACATCACCTGGGCGACGCTCTGTGATTTTATAAGGAACTTTCTTGCCCGAAACTTTTTCAAATGCTTCAACCATCTCTAGTACACTATAGCCCATGCCTGTGCCCAGGTTATAAGCATCTACTCCTGTTGTACTCATTACTTTCTCAAGCGCCTTTACGTGACCATTTGCTAAGTCCACAACATGGATGTAATCACGGACTCCTGTTCCATCTTTCGTTGGATAGTCATTTCCGAATACACTTAATTCTTTTAACTTACCTACTGCTACTTGCGTTACATATGGCATTAAGTTATTTGGGATTCCATTTGGATCTTCTCCGATACGCCCACTTTCGTGTGCACCAAATGGATTGAAATAGCGAAGTAATGCGATACCCCATTCTGCATCTGCAAATGCTACATCACGCATAATTTGCTCAATCATTAATTTCGTTTGACCATATGGATTTGTTGCACTTAATGGAAACTCCTCCGTAATCGGTGACGTTTCCGGGATACCATATACAGTTGCAGATGAACTAAAGATCATCTTCTTTACATTATGTTTCTGCATTACTTCACATAGCACTAACGTGCTTGTAATGTTGTTATGATAATATGTTAATGGAATCGCTACTGACTCCCCTACAGCTTTAAATCCTGCAAAGTGAATAACTGCTTCAATTACATTTTCTTCAAAAATTGCGTCAAGCGCTTCGCGATTTAAAACATCTTCTTTATAAAACTTAAATTGTTTTCCTGTTATTTCTTTCACTCGATTTATGGATTCTACCGAGCTATTCGAAAGATTATCCACTACTATAACTTCGTAACCGCTATTTAGTAATTCTACACATGTATGACTACCAATATATCCTGCTCCACCTGTTACAAGTATTGCCATAATTATAGTCCTCCATATTTCATTCATTATAAACTTCTCAAAGTATATCACATATTTCTTATCCTATGTTTAACATGCGAACACAGAAACTTACATTTTATCCCATAATAATTTTATAACATATACGATTCTAATCAGGTAATAAAAAAAACGCCACATAATAAAAATTATGTGGCGTTTTTTTATTAAATTACGTAACAATATACACTTAGAAAGTGCGCAAGACTACCTAATAATACAAAAACATGAAAAATTTCATGATGTCCCATATATTTAAACTCTAGCCATTTTGGCTTTGTGCCATAAATAAATCCACCAATTGTATAAAAAATGCCCCCAAGTACTAAGAAAACAATACCTCCTGTACTTAAATTCTCAGCTAACGGTGCAAAGAACAAAACAATTAACCAACCCATCGTAATATAAATTGCTGTCGATAACCATCTTGGACAATTAAACCAAAACATTTTAAACACAATACCACAAATCGCAGTTGCATAGACTAAACAAAATAATAGCAAACCACTTGCTGAATTTAATGTAATTAAGCAAAAGGGTGCATATGTACCTGCAATTAATATAAAAATCATAGAATGATCTAGCTTCCTAAAGAAGTAAATAACACGTTCATTGGCCACAACACTATGATACACAGCTGACGCCGCATAAAGGACCATCATTCCAATACCAAACAAAATAACAGCTGTAATTGCAGCAAATGATGGCATCTTAATAGAAACTTTCACAAGCATAGCTAATAAGGCAATAAATGATAAGATCGCTCCACCTAAGTGAGTAAATGCGTTAACTGGTTCCCTTACATAAGTATTCATAATAACACCCCTCATATAATTACATGTAGTTTTGATAACTACATGTAATTATATACACATTTCTTTTTAAGGTCAACATTTACAATTCATTTGTTTCGTAATACCATATTTAAAGATATATTAAACATTAAGTTCCACTAAGTTATAAAAGTGAGGGATTCTACGTGGAAAATATAAATGAATTACTTGAGACATTACATTTAGAAAAAAATATTAAACTTGAGGATATTCCAAATGTTGACTTATATGTAGACCAAGTTGTCCAACTATTTGAGAATACTTATGCAGATACAACGAGAACTGATGATGAAAAAGTATTAACAAAAACGATGATTAATAATTACGCAAAAGGGAAACTATTCATCCCTATCAAAAATAAAAAGTATTCAAAAGAGCATATGATTTTAATTAGCCTGATTTACCAATTAAAGGGAGCTCTCTCCATTAACGACATAAAAAGTTCATTAGAAAATATAAATGACTCCTTATTAAACGATGATTCATTTGAATTAAATGCGTTATATAAAAATTATCTTGCTCTTACTGCAAGCAATGTCGAAAACTTTAAACAAGACGTAAATAAACGTGTTACAGAAGTAAATAAGATTTCTTCCTTAGAAGGTACAAAGCTAGAAAAATTTCTACTATTAACATCCTTCGTGACTATGAGTAATATGTATAGACGTTTAGCAGAGCAACTAGTTGATGATTTGAAAAAATCATAAATAAAAAACTATCCACCTATTAAAGTGGATAGTTTTTTATTTACTTAATTGCCTCATGAACTTTTAATTGTTTCCCTTTAATCGTTGTAGTCTTCATGACTTTCAAGACAAGTGGTCCTTTTCCATTTAATATTTCAACGTAAGAAACGTTATCTTGTATCGTAATAATGCCTATATCTTCTGCTGTAACACCTTTAATTTTAGCAATTGTACCGACGAAATCTACCGCTCTAATTTTCTTTTT
Source organism: Bacillus sp. AY2-1 (assembly GCF_008368965.1). NCBI lineage: Bacteria > Bacillati > Bacillota > Bacilli > Caryophanales > Bacillaceae > Bacillus > Bacillus sp. AY2-1. The sequence continues at coordinate 28,757 of NZ_QPEL01000009.1, forward strand.
CTTCCCGCCATTAAAGTACAGCTTCATAATGCCTTTGTTTATGTCCGCATTTTTATCTTTCTTAATAATTGGTTTAGCATGTATCTTTTCTTCAAATGCAGCTTTCTCTTTCATAACTTCTTCTTTTGAAGGTCCAATTGCCTTTGGAATTTCAAAACCAATATAATCCTCAATCTCTTCTAAAAATCTATTTTCATATGGTGTTATAAATGTAATAGCTTTTCCACTATTTCCAGCTCGTCCCGTTCTTCCAGTACGATGTACATAGCTTTCTTTTTCAAGTGGAATATCATAATTAATAACATGTGTAATATTATCAATATCAATTCCTCTCGCAGCTACGTCTGTTGCTACTAAATAACGGAATTTTCCTTTTCTAAAATCATCCATGACTTCAAAACGATCTTCTTGTACCATACCACCATGTATTTTGTCACAAGGATAATTAGCTCGTTTTAGCTGTCTATATACATGATCTACATTTTCTTGTGTACGGCAGAAAATAATACAACTATCAGGATTCTCAATCATTGTTACATCTTTAAGTAGTGAAAACTTCTCGTCTTCTATCGCCTCAAAAAGAGTATGTTCAATTTTATCCGTTGTAATCCCAGCTGCTTTAATTTCAATATGAGTTGGTGAATTCATATATGTACGAGACAATTTTTCAACATCTTCTGGAAGTGTTGCTGAAAATAACATTGTCATTCTTTTTGTAGGTAATTCATCAATAATTGCCTCTACTTGATCGATAAAGCCCATATTTAGCATCTCATCTGCTTCATCAATAACTAAATACTTCAAACACTCTAAAGAAAGGGTACCCTTCTCAATATGATCCAATACACGACCAGGAGTCCCAACTACAATGTGTGTCTTTTGCTTTAATTCTAATTTTTGACGTGCAAATGGAGATTTCCCATAAACTGCCGCAGCCTTAATCCTTTTGAATCGACCTATATTTGTAATATCTTCTTTTACCTGCACCGCAAGCTCTCTCGTTGGTGTTAAAACTAATGCTTGTGGTTTATTCTCTTCCCACTCCACCATTTCACAAAGTGGAATACCAAATGAAGCTGTTTTTCCACTTCCAGTCTGAGACTTCACAACAAGATCCTTCTTTTGTAATGCGACTGGAATAACCTCACCTTGTACTTCTGTTGGATGATCATATCCTAATCCAGTAAGTGCCCTTACAATTTCCTTACTTAATTTATAATCAGAAAAACTTTTTTTACTCATATATTAACCTCATTTTATTATGTATTATTTTCTTTTTTATCTTTTGTATACGTTACTATTACCCTACTTATTATACTTGAAACCTTACATAAAAAGGTGGTTCATACCAGATTCCTCTTTTTATATAGAAATAAACCTTATCATTTCATATATTGTTCAACTAATTGATAACATCTTTTGCTCGTATTGTTAGCATTGACTCTTTCATGGTATCCTCCATCCCACTCCAAAAAAATAAAAAGAATACATACAACCTTATATAATTATCTCAATTTTTCAATCTTTACCATAAACGAACAATATAAATAAAAATACATTTTAAATTCGTTTTTAACGTTATTTTTCAGATGTAACATCTAGTTTTTCAAAAAATGTTAAGAAATCCTTTGACTTCTTAATAAAAATAATGTAAATTATCCTATGGACGAACATTTTTGATTAATAAAAATAAAATATTCGTATTTTAGGGGTGTAAATGATGGAAAACGTATTCGACTATGAAGATATTCAATTAATTCCTGCAAAATGTATTGTAAATAGCCGCTCTGAATGTGATACAACTGTCACTTTAGGAAAACATAAATTTAAATTACCTGTCGTGCCTGCAAATATGCAAACGATTATTGATGAAAGAATCGCAACTTATTTAGCTGAAAACAATTACTTCTATATCATGCATCGTTTCCAACCAGAGAAACGAATCTCATTCATTAGAGATATGCAATCACGTGGATTAATCGCTTCTATCAGCGTTGGTGTAAAAGAGGACGAATATGAATTCGTACAACAATTAGCTGCTGAGCAAATTACACCTGAATATATCACGATTGATATCGCACACGGTCATTCTAATGCTGTGATCAACATGATTCAACATATAAAAAAACATTTACCAGAGAGCTTCGTTATCGCTGGAAACGTTGGAACTCCAGAAGCGGTAAGAGAATTAGAAAATGCTGGTGCTGATGCAACAAAAGTTGGTATTGGACCTGGTAAAGTTTGTATTACTAAAATTAAAACAGGCTTCGGAACTGGTGGTTGGCAGCTAGCTGCACTTCGCTGGTGTGCAAAAGCTGCAAGTAAGCCAATTATCGCTGATGGTGGTATTCGTACACACGGCGACGTAGCTAAATCTATTCGATTTGGGGCAACTATGGTCATGATCGGTTCTCTATTCGCTGGTCACGAAGAGTCTCCAGGGGAAACAATCGAAAGAGATGGCAAACTTTATAAAGAATACTTCGGTTCTGCTTCTGAATTCCAAAAGGGTGAGAAGAAAAACGTTGAAGGTAAGAAAATGTTCGTTGAGCATAAAGGTTCTTTAGAAGATACGTTAATCGAAATGGAACAAGATCTTCAATCTTCTATCTCTTACGCTGGCGGAACAAAATTAGATGCTATTCGTACTGTAGATTATGTTGTCGTGAAAAACTCGATTTTCAACGGCGATAAAGTATATTAATTCTTAAATTTAAAAAGAAGGACAAGCATAAAAGTGCTTGTCCTTCTTTTTAATATATAAAAACATAAAATATTTTTATTTTACTGAATTTTCTAGTATCATGTTTTTAAATAGTCTTAATGAGGAGGAGATAGACTTGAAAAATGTAATGGAAAATCGCCTTAATCGCGCAGAGGTGCCTGCTGAACTAACATGGGATTTATCCGATTTGTATAATTCTGATGCCGAATGGCATACCGCATTAAACGTATTAGAAAATGATATACAGAAACTTGATACATTTAAAGGACGTTTACATACCAACTCCACAACTTTATTAAATTGCCTACTTTTAGAAGAAGAGCTTTTAATGAAGTTAACAAAACTGTATTCATATGCAAATTTAAAAGAATCTACTGATCGTACAAATCCAGTTATTCAAGCGAACTCTTCCAAAATTTCTGCTTTATGGACGAAAGTACATACTGCACTATCCTTTATCCATAATGAAATTCTCTCACTTGAAGAAGGAACAATTGAAAAATATTTAACTGACGAAACAAAACTTGAACCTTTCCGTAAGTCGTTACTAGAGATACTCAAAAAAAGGCAGCACACTCTCTCTCCTGAAACAGAAGAAGCACTTGCTGCACTTGGCGAAGTTCATAGTTCTCCATACAAAATTTACGGCATGACTAAATTGGCCGATATGGATTTCACTTCTATACAAGACGAACAAGGAAACGAACTCCCTGTTTCATTCTCATTATTTGAAAGCAAATATGAATTTTCTCCAAGCACATATATACGTCGAAAAGCATATTCATCATTTGTTTCCACACTAAAACAATATAAAAATACAATTGCCACAACATATGCTACTGAAGTTAAAAAACAAGTAACACTTTCTCGTTTACGTAAATATGAATCCGTTACCCATATGCTATTAGAACCACAAAGAGTTCCACTTGAAATGTATAACAACCAACTTGATATTATTTATAAAGAATTAGCACCTCATATGCGCCGTTTTGCAGATTTAAAAAAGAAAGTATTAGGACTCGATCAAATGCTTTTCTGCGACTTACATGCACCTTTAGATCCCGAATTTAATCCAGCTATTACTTATGAAGAAGCAGGCACGCTCATTCAAGATTCTTTAAAAGTATTAGGCGATGAATATAGTTCAATAATCCAAAAAGGATTCAAAGAAAGATGGGTAGATCTTGCAGATAACGTAGGCAAATCAACCGGGGCATTTTGCTCAAGTCCATACGGCTCTCATCCCTATATTTTAATTACATGGCAAAATACGATGCGTGGATGCTTCACATTAGCACATGAATTTGGACATGCTGGTCATTTCTATTTAGCAAATAAAAACCAACGTATCATGAACGTACGCCCATCTATGTACTTTGTTGAAGCACCATCAACTATGAATGAATTACTATTAGCTCAGCATTTACTAGCGACTACTGACGATAAGAGAATGCGCAGATGGGTCATTCTACAACTACTCGGCACATATTATCACAACTTTGTTACTCATTTACTTGAGGGTGAATATCAACGTAGGGTATATGCTCTAGCAGAAGAAGGACAGGCCCTTACAGCTACAACTTTAACTGAAATTAAAACAAATGTCCTTTCGACATTCTGGGGAGATTCTGTAGAAATCGATGAAGGTGCGGGCTTAACTTGGATGCGTCAGCCTCATTATTATATGGGTCTATATTCTTACACATATTCCGCAGGCCTCACTACAGCTACTGCAGTAGCTCAAATGATTAAAGAGGAAGGACAACCTGCTATTGATCGCTGGTTAGATGTGCTTCGCGCTGGTGGTACAATGAAACCACTTGAACTAATGAAACATGCCGGAGTAGATATGTCAAAATCAGATGCAATCCGTAAAGCTGTTTCTTACGTTGGTTCATTAATTGATGAATTAGAGCATTCTTATCAAGAATAAAAAATAAGCCCTCGCTTTATGAGGGCTTATTTCATATTTACTTCCCAAACCTTTTACGATATCCACATTTCCTACAAAGCTCTTCAACCGCAACTCTTTTTGAAAATCCATCGACAATGTTTGTTGCTCTTTCACCTTCTATAATGTTAGAAAATGAATCATTATTAATATTTCCAAGGTTAATAATCCCTTCACCATCTAAACAACAAGGAATAACCGTCCCATTCGCTAAAATCCCTGCCTGATTACGAAGTCCATGACAGAATCCTTTCCCATCATCCTCTTCTTCATGTAATGCTGGCCACTGGAATTCATAGTCTTGATTAATAAAGACACGTTCTGCAATTTTTATACCTTTTCCTGGTGTAAGCTTCTCTTCAATCTGATAAGATAGATCAAATTCATTTTCAATTATGGATAATAACTCTCTATTTTTCTGGATTTCAGCATTTGTTTTATTATCCTGAGTTAAATTCCATAACCTTAACGATACAATTAAATCTGATTGACTTGTCGCTTCCCTAATGAAGGAAAGTATACTCCTTACATAGCCCTCTTTATCTTGCGAACCTGGGTGTCCATCAAAACTATGCAGTGAAAAATTCATTTGTCTTAACGCGGGCTTATTTAACAGCCTATGCCTTCTCTTATTAATTAACGTTCCGTTCGTTGTAATATTAACTTTAAACCCTTTTTCATGACTTAAGTCTAATAGCTGATCTATTTTCGGATGGAGCAACGGCTCACCCTTCACGTGCAAATAAATGTAGTCTGTGTGAGGTTTAATTTGGTCTAATCTTTTAGCAAAATCCTCTACAGAAATGAATTGCTTCTGCCTTTCCGTCGGCGGACAAAAGCTACACGCAAGATTACACACACTCGTAATCTCCAAGTAAAACTTCTTAAACTTCTTCACCTTTAATTCCTCACTTCTCTAACTACTTATACTTTTTCCTCTTCATATTACAGCATATTTTTATAGAAATAGAAACATACTTATTTTAGGAAATGTACATACCATCTAATAATGTTTAAAAGACCATCGGTAATTTTTGTCCAATGGTCTTTCCCACTATTAATTATCTTTAACCTCTTTTACATACTCCCATGTTTCACCTTGATCTTTTGATTGATAAAGTATACTACTATTACCATTGTAGTCTCCATCTGCTCCTTGCCCTACTAGCATGTTAAAAACTCCATCCTTCTCATAAGGCAGATTAGGAAAATCAAACGGATTTATTACCTGTCCACTTTCTAGTTTCACTTCATAATTTGTATAGCTCAACTTTTTAAAAGTTATACCCCCATCATCTGTACGGTATAACCTCCCTTCATTTCCAGAGGGTCTGGCTGCCCTTAAAAATCCGAGCTTTTCATTAAAAAAGATGATTCCTGATGCACTACCTACCGCTTCATTGAACGGGTCTTCATTTATAACTCCCCATGTTTCCCCTCCATCAATTGTCTTGCTTAGTGAATAAAAGGTGCTCCCTAATGCTTTATCTGTGACATCTAGTTTATAACCAACTTCTTTTGAAAAGTAAAATTGCTCATTATTATTAGTTAAATTCTTCTTTTTCTTTTTAGAACTACTTTCCTTACTCCAATTTGGGTCACCTAGTAAATTATATCTAGCAGGTACTACCTCTTTCTCTTTTCCAGGGATAAATATAGATACCGTATATCCAATTATTTCGGACTTTGCTTCTTCAAGCTTCTCTAATTTCCCATCTTTATTAATATTAATAATTCCTTCTCTGTTGTAACCCCAGTTCCTTTTCCCATAATAGACCAGCCCATACTTATCTTCATTCCACTTACTTACAGTTTGTTTAACTGGAATGGCTTGAACTGTTTTAATTAAAGGTTTTACTAATTTATCTTCATTATAATCAGCGTTAACATACCCATTTAATCCTACAAAAATATCTTTTGATTTATTTTTATTATAAGATATTAAGTAGCTTTCCTCTTTTCCAGCAGCATTTTTCCCATAAAGAAAAGTATCAAATGATGTAATTGTTCCATCTGATTTAAATTCCAAAGTAAAATCATCCGACATATATAACTTCTTTGGCAAAGTATATTTCTTATTTATATCTTCAAAAATGCCCTCTACACCATACTTATATATATTATCACGCTCAAGTTTAACTGATCTTTCGTTTTTTACGCTTTCTATAAACCATGCTAGTTTACCGCCATAATTCGTTGCACTTTTATAAATTTTTATCCCATAAAAAGACGTTATAAGGATAAGTATTAGAACAGAAATGTATTTCCATCCCTTTACATTTAATAATTTGGATGATTCGCGTTCCCTATTTTTCACAATTTTAATTGTAGTAAATATAATGATAAGTATTAGAAATGCTATAGATAATAACCAAATATAAATATTATTATTCATTCTCCCATACATACATAATAAAGCTAACTCATAACAAAAAATCCAGTATACGATTATTACTAATGGATTTTTTAGTAATGATGCCAATATTTTTTTCATATCTTCCTTAAATATGTTAATCCCCCCTAAGTACATCTAATACTTCTTTTTTCCTATATTGAGTATACTTGATTTCACCAGGCACTTGCATACCCCCATATTTACTGTACATCTTCATTACATATCGGTTAAATCTAAAATAATAAAATGCGTATAAAAAAGCACTCTATCTTGTAAAGATAAGTGCTTTTTTCTTGATTATATTTTTTATTCAATATACAGCCAATAATACTTCATGTTGGTACACAAGGCATGATTAATTTCGGATCAATATTTATGATACAGTTCACCGTAACTAATCTAAATAAGTTTACTTTTTATTATCTTTATAATTAAATTTAACAAAAAAGGTAGTGCCTTCCGATCCTGTTTGAATTTCTATTTTTGCATTATGGCGGGCAGCAATGGCATAACATACACCTAACCCCAATCCAGTTCCATTATCTTTGGTCGTGTAAAATGGCGTACCCAGTTTCTCTAAGACTTCAGGCCTGATACCTTTTCCTTGATCGTGCACTGCAAGCACCACACAATTTTGACCTTCCTTGTAGGTGCTAATGGTTAGAACTTCCCCTGTATTCATCGCTTCTAAGCCATTACGATATAGATTCATTAATAATTGCCGTATCTCATTACGATTTAAAAGTAATTCCGGAATGTCATTTGTATCGACTTGAATATATTTATTTTGATTATACGTATCAATCTTTATTAAAGGGATAATATCGCGGATAATTGAATTTAAATCTAACATCTGCAAATCTAATTTCCTTGTATTACCCATTGAGAGAAATTCAGTAATAATAGAATTGGCACGGTTAAGTTCTTCAATCATTAAATGAAAGTACTTATTATGTTTCTCATAGGTATTCTCTTCTTTTAATAACTGCAAAAATCCTAGTACCGTTGTCATTGGATTTCTAATTTCATGGCTGATACCTGCTGCCATTTGCCCTATTAAATCAATGTTAGATAATCTTTTCAATTCCTGTTCATATTTCTTTTTTTCCGTTATGTTTTTAAAAATACAGCAAATACCATCATCATACGGGTATGCAATAACTTCGTGCCAATATTCATCTGCAGTAGAAAGAAATTCGAAATGAACTGTAGTTCGCTCTGACATCGCACGATGAAATTCCTTATACATAACTGTGTCGATGTCACTCGGGAAAACATCCCATATATTCTTTCCTAATACATCTTTTGCTGTTTTTCTTTGCGGAAAATATTGGTGCTTATTTACGTACGTAAATTCCCATTTATTATTTAAAGTAAAGAATCCATCCGTAATACATTCAATCACACTTGTAACTTTTTCATTAGCAGCAGCTAGCTCTCCCGTTCGCTCTTTCACTATGCTTTCTAGTTGATCCATATATAACAAATTTGAAAACGTAGGGGCTGTGGCATCAACGATAGATTTTGCTAGTTGAATTTGAGAATTATCGTAATTGTGAGCTTTTCCTTCTTTGCCAACGACGATTACCCCTAATACTTCTCCCACTGAAACCAATGGAATCATCAATAGATCCTTACTATCTATATTTTTTGTTTGAATAACCTCTTGGATCTTGGCTTCATAGCTTTTCTCTGTCCGATCCGCTTCTGTCCAATCACAGCCCTTACTTAATTTCGTTGTTTTAATCGTTGTTTTGTCTAGCGGATCTAGAAGATGGGCAGTCATATTTTTACTCTCTAAAATCTGTTCTAAGTAAAAAAAGCATTTATCAAAACTCTCCTGTATCGAAGAACACATTGATAAATCACGGGTAACATTTAGTAACAGCTGCTTCTCAGCAATAAGGTTTTCCTTTTGTGTTAAATTATTTGCGTTTTGAATTGCGACCGCGGCCATATTTACATAAGCTTCAACACTTTGAATTTCTGAATCTGTTAAGTTCATCGGAATCCCATAATCAAATAAAAAAACCAGACCAAATAACTCTTGCCTAAATGAGATAGGCAGAGCTAATAAGGACTTAATTTTAAACGCATCAACTGGTCTCGGATCTGGTCGATGATCCTTTGAGGTATCAGGAATATAGATGGTTTTTTTCGTTTCAATAACTTCTTTTGCCAGTAAGTCTATTTCAGGATCAATTACCTGAGTATCGAGCGTTACGCCATTTATGGTCTCTGGTTTTCCTGCAAACCCTCTAAATGTTCCATCTTCCTGTGGTAAATAAATTCCAACAGCATCGCACCTAACAATCTCCTCTGATATCGCCATTGTCACACGCTGCAATACTTCACGTAGTTCTAATTTCGTATTTATTATTTTTGTTATATTCGCGAGCCTAGAATATCTCGTCTGATCACTTACCATTCACATAGCCTCCAGTTATAGGCATAATAAAATAAATATGATAATATCAGTGTCTTACCTTTATTTTACATAGAATATCTTACTTATGATACGGTTCCCCACGATTAATCCGAAACGCTCTATACACTTGTTCAAGCAATACTAATCGCATTAATTGGTGTGGTAATGTCATCTTTGAAAAAGAAAGTGATTCGTTTGAACGCTTCATCACTTCTGAACTTAGTCCGAGTGATCCACCAATTACAAATGCGACTTTACTCTTTCCGTATGTAGCAAGGCGATCTAGACTTACCGCAAATTCTTCTGATGACTTTTGCTTTCCTTCTATAGCTAATGCAATCACATGCGTGTCATCAGAAATTTTATCCAGTATACGTATACCTTCTTTTTCCTTTACAATTAACATTTCTGCTTCACTTAAATTTTCTGGCGCCTTTTCATCGGGCAATTCAATTACTTCTACTTTTGCGTATGCTGATAATCGTTTTAAGTATTCTGCTATACCTTGTTTCAAATATTTTTCTTTTAATTTCCCAATTGAAATAATCGAGATATTCACACGTATCATCCACCTTACAAACATGTTATCCACAAAACTTATCCACATATCCACAAACACTACCCACATATTGTGTGAGAATCTGTGTTCGATACAACATATGTCGCCTCATTTTGACAAAATTCACATGTTTTTTTCTCTTTTTCTGAGTTATCCACATTGTTGATAACCGGCGCAACTTCACACTCATCCACAATAATATCTAACGCTAATTCAACATGTTCTAAACAACAAGGTAAATTCATTTTCTTCACCTCACTTTTCTACAATAGAAAACAGGAGGTAGGCCCTCCTGTTTTTAATACTTTTGAATGCCTAATTTCACTGTTGTTGTTACTCTTTTTGTACCACGATAAAACGTAAGAGTCATTTTATCATTAATTTCCTTATCATATAAGGCCGTGCGGAATCCAATAATATCGCGAATCGGTTTTCCATCTACTGCCACAATAACATCATGTTCTCTTAAACCAGCATCTGCGCCTGGCGAAGGATTTTTCACATCCAAAATACAAACTCCTTCTGTTACAGTACCTGGTAAATGTAATGTTTTTGACCAATAATAGTTTGGAATTTCATTTAATGACCTAAGTTCAATCCCAACATACGGCCTTCTTACTTTTCCATACTTCTCAAGTTCATTCATAATCGGAACAGCCCTAGTCACCGGAATAGCAAGTCCGATTCCTTCTACTTCTTTTGCAGCAATTTTCATTGAATTAATACCAATTAATTGTCCTGCTGCATTTACAAGCGCACCGCCACTATTCCCCGGATTAATCGCCGCATCCGTTTGTAACACTTCTACTTGCCAATCATAGTGTCCATCTTGATCTAAATCTACAGGGACAATACGTTCATTAGCTGAAATAATACCTTGTGTAACAGTTCCAGAGAATTGCAGTCCGAGTGGATTTCCAATCGCAATGACTGGCTCTCCTCTGCGAACAGTATTAGAATCGCCGATTTCAATTATTTTTTTCACATGCTTTGCATCTATTTCTAATACAGCTAAATCTGTGACTACATCGGTTCCTAATACTTTTCCAGGAACCTTCTTACCGTCACTTAAACTTACTTCAATACGATTCGCTCCAGCTACAACATGATTATTCGTTACAATATAAGCTTGACCATTTGTCTTTTTATAAATTACTCCTGATCCTGTACCAGCCTCTGAATCTGCCTCTGAAAAGTTATCTCGTTGAATGTTAATAACGCCCACAACAGCTTCAGATGCACGGTCAACAGCATCTACAAAGCTAATCTGTTTAATTCCTTGAGCTTCGGCCATATTACTTCCGCTTGCTTCAGCTTGCGGAAGCGTATCAGCAGAATTTGAAAATAAAGGAGCTCCAAACGCAAATAAAGAAGCTCCTACAATTGTTCCCGCTATACTAGAAAGAACTATACCTTTATGCTTCTTTTTCCCTGCACGTTTCATACGATAATTTTCTTCATCAATAAAGGACATATTTGTTCACCCATCTTCCTGAAAACAACTATATTCACCTTTATTGTTTACTAAAATGAAGAATTATACGTATTGAATTTTTGTAGGCATTTTTGGATCTGTATCGTGAATTTCAAAGGATTCACCCACTCCAAATCCTTTTTCCTCTAGTACTTGTGATACTGACATACGAGCTAGTTCTTTCATGTTATTATCTAAGCTTAAATGGGCTAAATAAATATGCTTTGTCTCATCTGTAATTACATCTGCCATTGCTAATGCAGCATCTTCATTACAAACATGCCCAACGTCGCTTAAAATACGTCGTTTAATGCTCCATGGGTAACGTCCCATACGAAGCATTTCCACATCATGATTACTTTCAAATACGAAAGCATTAGCTCCCTTAATAACGCCCTTCATACGGTCACTTACGTATCCCGTATCTGTAATAAGTGCTAATTTCCTATTATTGTTATGGAAAGCATAAAACATCGGTTCTGCCGCATCATGAGAAACTCCAAATGATTCGACTTCAATATCACCAAATGTTTTCACATCCCCAACTGAGAAAATGAATTTTTGCTCAGTTGGGATATTTCCTATTAAATGTTCCATTGCATTCCATGTTTTCTCATTCGCATAAACGGGTAAATCATATTTACGCGCCAATACACCTAACCCTTTAATATGATCACTATGCTCATGTGTTACAAGAATACCTGATACATCATTTATATTCAGTTCTGCTTGTTTAAATAAAGCCTCTGTCGCTTTACCACTTAAACCTGCATCGACTAGTAATTTTTTTTCATCGGTTCCTACGTATAGCATATTTCCTGTACTTCCACTTGCAAGTACGCTAAAATGCAACCCCATTCTTTCTCACTCCAGTATGTTCATCAACCACTTGATTTTCCTTTTCCCCTAATTCCATAACTTGTCCTTCAATTGCATTCACAAAGAAGTCCTGTTTCTGCTCCGTTTTTAAATTCCACGTTGGAGCAAGTACTTGGTTATTAGAAGTAGATGCGGTAAGAGTGGCATAGCCAATTTGTGCTTCTTTAACATGCGTATTTCCATGAATTTTATTTTTTAAATACAAATTTTCTAAAGCTGTTTGAGCCGTAATAATTTCTTGCTCTTTCGTTTTTTCACCTTCGCCCATTTCTTTTAAATCAGTTAGCATTGTCTGCGTATATGAAACAAGTTCATTTTTTTCATTTAATTCCACAACAATCATCGCCTGATTATTATAGAAAATAGGCTTATCTTTATATTTTTGGAAGAAATAAATTTTAGAGTCTTTCACCGCTCCAAATTCATACTTTTGTCCATCCAATACATAGTTCTTCAAAAATTCATTATACTTATCTTTTGATAATGATTTCGTATTTAAAAAAGGCTCTTTTAGCTTACTTTCTATCTTGTACATATTTTGTATCTGCGCCGTTTGATTTTTCAAAGACTGTATATCATCTTCTTTAAAGGCTTTATTTTCCGCTCTAATAAACGACTCTTTTTTCGGTTCCTTAGGGATATTCCCTATAGTAATTTTGTTTGCCTTTAATTCTTGATCTATCTTTGTTTCTGCAATAAGCTCCAATTGATTACTATCTTGCTTTTGAATGAATTGAAAAATGAGAAAGAGGTCCAAAACAAAAAAGGTCACAATAAATATGGTTTTAATCCGATCCCAATCCATTTAGTCCTCCCTCACTCCACTCATAGATTTTCTGTTTACCTGTTTCACCTTCAACAAGCTTTACATACCAAATTGGTTGTAGTCGAACTACTTGTCCATCTAGTGATAACTTGTATCCAATACCAATATCCTTAATTACTTGTTTCTTTATCTCTGGATTATTTTCTAGAGATGCTATTACAACATGCCCTGACGGAAGAGTAACCTTCTGTTCTATGCCTTTAGTATTTAAAGACAGCAACGGTCTTTCATATTCCATTACTTCTTCTGATCCCCATTTTTGTCTCAATTCAGCTAATCCATCTGTATTGAATACGGAATATCCATCTTCATGTAAGCGAAACACTGTCTCTCCTTTATTCATATAGTCCAAACGATATGAATCCAAACTTCCACTGTGACCACTTACGAATTCAAAGCTTTTTTGTAACAGCATTAAATTATCTATCGTTTTCTCAGTTAAGACAGAAGAGTTTTTATACTTTAGCATGTGACGATCGTCTTCAATTTCCATAGATCTAATACCATCTGTAAATGTTTCTTTCGATATCTCAGTAATTGGACTTAAATAACGAGGATCACTAAACAGAGCATTCTTAAACGTATCCACTGCTAAATTAGATGAGATATATGTTATATTGTTTAACTCTGTCGTTCCATCTGGTAAAAATAACTTTTTCATATCATTGATTTGATAATCAAAATAAGGCTTTGCTGATACTATAAATTGATTTTGGGCATTTACAATATCTTTTAAATACACGCCACTTAATTTTGCCTCATATATTTTAAAGTTATCACCATCAGAAACAAAGTTAATTTTAATTTCTTGATCCTTACTTCTAGAAGGATCAAGAAGAATACGATTAAAATGTTTAGGCTTATCTGTACCTTTCTCTTTCATGTTAAACATGGATTTAACTGCATCAAATGGGATATCGGTAGGGAAAACAAGTTCAATTTTCCCTTCACCATGCACATAGGACAGGAAATCACCCTTAGTGATTGATATCTCTCTAAACTCATGTAGTTCCCCTACTTCCAGAGGCTTATAGATTGATTCTATATCTGCCTCTCTTCTGCTCCCATAATGATTTTTATCTTTATGCACGATGATAGAAGTAGGACGGACAACATCGGCAATTTTAGTTTGATTCGTTCCTTCATTGCCCTGTACAAATTTCGCGTTTTGCATGGATGTAGAATCTGGCACATACGTCCATAGGTTAAAAGTAAGAAATAGGCTAATTACGACTAGGTTAATTAAAACTATTGTTTTAAAGTTTTCCATACTCATTCCCAATCGTCCTCTTCATCTGCTGCCATTGGTAACGTGAAATAAATAGTTGTCCCTTTTCCTTCTTCACTCTTCGCCCAAATAGAGCCACCATGTGCCTCAATCATTTCTTTTGCAATTGCTAATCCAAGTCCCGTACCACCCATTTGTCTTGAACGAGCTTTATCTACGCGATAAAAACGTTCAAAGATTTTATCAACGTTTTCTTTTGGAATACCCATTCCTTGGTCACTTACGCTAATTTCTAATAAATCACCGCGATCACGTAAGCGATATGTTACTGTTCCACCTTCTGGTGAATACTTTAATGCGTTAGAAATAATGTTATACAGCACTTGAGTAATTTTGTCAGTATCCATATCAATAAACCTAGATTTTTTAGAGAAAGATCGTTTGAAACTTACATTTTGCTCTTTAGACATTTCAAAGCGATCAATAACATTATTAAAGAAATCAGTAAAGTCGACCCATTCTTTCATTAAACGGTGCTCTGTACTATCAAGTTTAGATAGCTGTAACAACGCATTTACAAGTCTAATCATTCTTTCTGTTTCTTCTTGTGTAACCGTTAAAAATTGTGGTGCAATATTCGGATCCTGCCACGCTCCATCTGTAAGTGCCTCTAAATAACTGCGCATCGTCGTTAATGGCGTCCTTAATTCATGAGAGACATTCGCCACAAACTCACGGCGTTCCCCTTCTATACGCTCCTGCTCTGTTACATCATATAGTACAGCAATTAAGCCATTGGCCTTCCCTGTTTCTTTTTGAATAACAGAGAAACTAGCACGTAAAATATATGGTTCGTTTCTCGTACTAAAATCTAATAACACAGAATCTGGCTCTTCATATAAATGATCGAGCGTAAATTCTTCCTGTATCCCTAATACCTCTAAAACAGATTGATCGAGCGCTGTTTCACGAGAAACATTTAACATCTTTTCCGCAGGGTCATTTAGTAAAATAATATCCCCTTTTCGGTCAGTAGCAATTACTCCATCTGTCATATGTGATAAAACTGATGATAATTTACGCCTTTCACTTTCTGTAGAAGAACGAGCTTGTTGTAATTTTTTTGATAAATTATTGAAGGATAATGCCAGTTGTCCAATTTCATCATGGCTATGCACTTTTACTTTTCTCGAATAATTTCCTTTTGCCATTTCAATTGCTTGTCTCCGCATATCTGAAATTGGTCTTGTAATTGTTTGAGCCAATAAAATCCCAAGTACGGCCGTTACTAATAAGGCAATTACTGTTCCCGTAGCAAAAATTTGATTTATATCCTTCATTTGTTTATATACATCTTCCATAGATGCAACGATGTATATAACACCAAGCGCATCCTTGCCATTATCATCTAGAATCGGAGTAAGCATAACTTGAACACGATGGCCTGTACTACCATCCTTCTCAATTTTCACTTCTGGCTTTTTTTGTACTAACACTCGCTGAACAGCTATATCAGTTGATGTTCTATTCACCTTATTCTGCTTTGATTCATCTGAAATAGCCAATAACTTTCTATGCGAATCAAATACACTTACCTCTTGTATAACTTTCTTTTGATCAGAGGCAAATTTTCGAATAGAAGTTTTAATGGTTTCATCTGTTGACTCTGTTTCTGCTTTTGTATAACTTTTTTTAAACTCTTGTTTCAAGTTATATGATAATAAGTTTGTTTGCTGCGTTAAAGAATCCCTAAAACCTTGTACTAGGCTCTTCTCTAATTCCCTTACGAAATAAACCCCAATAACTTGCATCGCTATTAATATTAATAGCATATATATAAGCACAAATTTTAAATGAATAGATTGAAAAAAACCAACTTTCTTCATATACTATTCCTGCTCTGGGTCACGCAAGTAATACCCTACTCCACGTCTAGTTACAATTAAAGTAGGATGGCTTGGATTATCTTCAATTTTTTCACGCAAACGACGTACTGTTACGTCTACTGTGCGCACATCTCCAAAATAGTCATAACCCCAAACTGTTTGTAATAAATGTTCGCGTGTCATAACTTGTCCTAAATGTTTCGCTAAATAATGTAGCAACTCAAATTCACGATGTGTAAGCTCGATATTTTCCTCGCGCTTCGTTACACTATATGCATTTGGATTAATAACAATTGGTCCAATAACCATTTCTGTATTTTCTTCTTTTTCTGCAGAACCACCTTGTTGATGACGGCGTAAATTCGCCTTCACACGAGCAAGTAATTCCCTCGTACTAAATGGCTTCGTTACATAATCATCTGCTCCAAGCTCAAGCCCTAATACTTTATCAATCTCAGAGTCCTTTGCTGTAAGCATAATAATCGGCATTTCTGAACTTTTACGTATTTCACGGCAAACCTCTAATCCATCTTTACCCGGTAGCATAATATCTAATAAAACCATATCTGGTTGTTCTTCATTAGCTTTTTCAATCGCTTCATCACCATCATGCGCCATTACTATTTCAAAACCTTCTTTTTCTAGATTAAACTTCAAAATATCTGCAATCGGCTTTTCATCATCAACTACTAAAATTTTCTTTCCCATCATCGTCTATTTCCTCCTTATAAAAATATGGTCAATAATCCCTAAACATATCGATGTTTACATAGTATGTCCTATATGACCGCATCCTTTGTTTAAGTATTTTCTCCTCTATTCTCATAGACTCATGTATGATCCACTTTTACACGGCATCCTATACGATCTATAGAAAAACCTCTAGCTTCAACTGCTAGAGGCTCCTCGTTCTATTTTAAAATAACTACTCAGTTTTGTAAAATTACATAAATAAAAAGGATATTAAGTGGGCCCACTTAATATCCTGAGAGTGGCTCGGGACGGAATCGAACCGCCGACACGAGGATTTTCAGTCCTCTGCTCTACCGACTGAGCTACCGAGCCAAAACTATATATAAAACCACTAATGGTGGTATAAACAAAAGTGGCGGTCCCGACCGGGGTCGAACCGGCGATCTCCTGCGTGACAGGCAGGCATGTTAACCACTACACCACGGGACCAAAAATAAGCATAAAAAAACATGACCCGTACGGGATTCGAACCCCTCCGTGAAAGGCAGGCATGTTAACCACTACACCACGGGACCAAAAATAAGCAAAAAAAAACATGACCCGTACGGGATTCGAACCCGTGTTACCGCCGTGAAAGGGCGGTGTCTTAACCACTTGACCAACGGGCCACGAAAAATAAAATGGTGAGCCATGAAGGATTCGAACCTTCGACCCTCTGATTAAAAGTCAGATGCTCTACCAACTGAGCTAATGGCTCATACTCACCAACGTCATATTTTCGTGACGACAAGATGTATCATAACATGTATTCTGTATTCTTCGCAATACTTTTTTTCATTTTTTTATAAAAGATAAGAAAAAACTCATGCGGACATGAGTTTTTTCTAAAAATATCAATTAAGCTTCGTATACATTACGAACAATATTCGTTTGGTTACGATCTGGTCCAACTGAGAACATAGATAATTGAATTCCTGTTAACTCAGAAACACGTTCTACGTATTTTCTTGCATTTTCAGGAAGCTCGTCTAATGATTTTACACCAGTAATATCTTCTGTCCAACCTGGAAGCTCTTCATATACAGGCTCACATTTCGCTAAAATGTTTAAGTTTGCTGGAACTTCATCGATAACTTCGCCATTGTATTTGTAAGCAACACAAATTTTAAGAGTTGGAATATCTGTTAGAACGTCGATAGAATTTAATGATAGATCCGTTAAACCACTAACACGACGCGCATGTCTTACAACAACGCTATCGAACCAACCTACGCGGCGCGGACGACCAGTTGTTGTTCCGTACTCACGACCAACTTCACGAATTTGATGACCAATTTCATCATTAAGTTCAGTAGGGAATGGACCGTCACCAACACGGCTTGTATATGCTTTACATACACCTACAACGCGAGTAACTTTCGCAGGGCCAACTCCAGTTCCAACTGTTACACCACCCGCAATCGGGTTAGAAGATGTAACGAACGGGTACGTACCGTGGTCAATATCAAGCATAACACCTTGTGCACCTTCAAATAATACACGGTGATTGTTATCTAGTGCATCATTTAATACAACAGATGTGTCGCATACATATTGTGCGATTTGTTGTCCATATTCGAAGTACTCTTCAAAGATTTCCTCTACGCTGAAACCTTCTGTATCGTACATTTTTTCAAACAAACGATTTTTCTCTACTAAATTGCGCTCAAGCTTCTCTTTAAATGCTTCACGGTCTAAAAGATCAGCCATACGGATACCAATACGAGCAGCTTTATCCATATATGCAGGACCGATACCTTTTTTCGTTGTACCGATTTTGTTATCACCTTTACTAGCCTCTTCTAACTCATCTTGTTTTAAGTGATAAGGTAAAATAACGTGTGCACGGTTACTTACACGTAAATTATCAGTACTTACACCACGGTCGTGTAAGTATTTTAACTCTTCAAGTAATGCTTTCGGATCTACTACTAAGCCATTTCCGATTACACAAATTTTCTCTTTATAGAAAATACCAGATGGAATTAAGTGTAACTTATATTTAACTCCGCCGAAAACAATTGTATGTCCCGCGTTATTTCCACCTTGATATCTTGCAACTACTTCCGCATGCTCAGAAAGAAAATCAGTGATTTTACCTTTTCCTTCGTCGCCCCATTGTGTTCCTACAACTACTACTGAAGACATTATTAAAGCACCTCCGCAATTTTCAAACGATCTATTCAAACAATATAATTGTACCAAAACCGAAAAAGAAGTCAACCAAAAAGCGAACATTTTTTTATTAAAAATCATTTTCGTTCGTAAGAATTATATTTTCACCTTATGAAAGCCTTATCTTTATCCCATAAAAAAAGAAACACATCTTATTATAAGAAATGTGTTTCTTTTTTATACTGCCTTTATGCCCCATCCTCAAAGCGTCGTTCTAAATTAACGAATTTATTAAATTCTTTAACAAACGCAAGCTCTACTGAACCTACCGGACCATTACGTTGTTTTGCAATGATAATTTCAATCGTATTTTTATTTTCCGTTTCACGGTCATAGTAATCTTCACGATATAGGAAAGCTACAATATCAGCATCCTGCTCAATACTACCAGATTCACGAATATCAGACATCATCGGGCGTTTATCCTGACGAGATTCTACACCACGAGATAACTGTGATAAGGCAATAACAGGCACTTGCAATTCACGCGCAATCCCTTTTAAAGTACGAGAAATCTCAGATACCTCCTGCTGACGGTTCTCACCTGATTTCCCACTTCCTTGAATAAGCTGTAAGTAGTCAATTAAAACCATACCAAGACCTTGTTCTTGCTTTAGTCTACGACATTTCGCTCGAATCTCATTTACCTTAATTCCTGGTGTATCATCAATATATATACCGGCATTTGAAAGACTACCCATCGCCATTGTTAATTTCGCCCAATCATCAGAAGTTAATGACCCGGTACGAAGTCTTTGCGCATCGATATTTCCTTCTGCACAAAGCATACGCATAACAAGCTGATCGGAGCCCATCTCCAAACTAAAAATCGCTACATTTTCATCCGTTTTCGTCGCTACGTTTTGTGCAATATTTAATGAAAATGCAGTTTTCCCTACTGACGGACGTGCTGCTACGATGATTAAATCATTTCGCTGGAAACCTGCCGTCATCTTATCTAATTCAGTAAATCCAGTTGGTATCCCAGTAACTTCACCTTTTTGATTATGCAAAAGTTCAATTTTATCATAAGCATCTACAAGAACATCTTTAATATTTTGAAATGCTTTTGCATTCGTTTGATGGGATACTTCTAATATTTTTTTCTCGGCCTCATTTAAAAGGCCGTCTACGTCATCTTCTCTCTCGTATCCATCCGACACAATATGAGTCGCTGTTCGAATTAAACGACGTAAAAGTGCCTTTTCAGCGATGATACGTGCATAATATTCAACGTTAGCAGCTGTTGGAACAACTTCTGCTAACTCTGCTAGATAAGACACTCCACCAACTTCTTCTAGTAATCCTTGATCAGCCATCGCTGATGTCATTATTACTAAATCGATCGGTTCTCCTTTGTCAGATAACCCAAGCATTACCTCAAAAATCTTTTGATGTTTCGTTCGATAGAATGAGTCAGGTACCAATAACTCTGATGCTGATGTTAACGCATCTTGATCAATTAATATGGCCCCTAAAACCGCCTGCTCGGCTTCTATATTATGCGGAGGGGTACGATCAGCAAGTACATCACTCATACGCAATCCTCCTTGCTTAATTTATTTTTATTGTTCACTAACATGAACTTTTACTGTCGCTGTTACTTGCGGATGCAATTTCACTGTTACATTTGTGTAGCCTAATGCACGGATTGCATCATCCATTTCAAATTTACGTTTATCAAGTTTAATTTTATGTGATTTTTGCATCGCATCTACGATTTGTTTGCTCGTAATAGAACCGAATAAACGGCCACCTTCTCCAGATTTCGCTTTTACTTCTACAGTTAATTTCTCTAATGTTTCTTTCAGCTCTTTTGCATTCTCAACTTCTGCCGCTGCATCTTTTTCTTCTTTACGCTTTTGAGCTTCTAAAGTTTTCATACTGCTATTTGTTGCTTCAGCAGCCAATCCCTGTTTTAGTAAGAAGTTATTTGCATAGCCATCTGGTACGTTTTTTACTTCTCCTTTTTTACCTTTACCTTTTACGTCTTTTAGAAAAATTACTTTCATGATTGTGTGCCTCCCTGTAAATAGTCATCAATAACAAATCGAAGCTTCTCCTCGGCTTCATCTACTGTAACATTTTTCATTTGTGTGGCTGCATTCGTCAAATGCCCGCCACCACCTAAGTTTTCCATAATTAGCTGCACATTCACTTCACCTAAAGACCTGCTGCTAATTCCAATGAGATTCTCGCCACGTTTCGCAACAACAAATGATGCAATAATTCCTGTCATTGTTAATAACGTGTCAGCTGATTGCGCAATAAGCACTTGATCGTAGTAATCATCACTATCAACTTTAGCAATCGCAATTCCATTTTTATAAATGTACGCATTTTTTATAGCTTTTGCAACCCGTAAATACTGATCCATATCTTCCTTTAAAAGTTCTTGTACAAGTACAGTATCTGCACCATGTGAGCGTAAATAGGAAGCAGCATCAAACGTACGAGCCCCCGTCCGGAATGTGAAACTTTTCGTGTCGACAATAATCCCCGCTAACAATGCCGTTGCTTCTAACATTGTCATCTTTAAATTTTTCGGTTGATACTCAAGCAATTCTGTAACCAGTTCTGCCGTTGAAGAAGCATATGGTTCCATATAAACTAGCAATGGATCTTCAATAAAATCTTCTCCACGGCGATGATGATCGATAACTACTACATTTTCAATTTTATGTAACAATTTTTGTTCCATCACCATAGAAGGTTTATGTGTATCAACAACAACAAGTAATGACTCATCATTCGCAAATTCCATCGCTTGCTCTGGAGTAATAAAGTGAGACCATAATTCCTCATTTTGTTTCACTTTGTCCATCAAGCGTTTAATTCCCTTATCAGAATCATTTTCATCTAATACAATATATCCTTTACGCTCGTTTAATTGAGCCACTTTTAAAATACCAATCGCAGCACCAATTGCGTCCATATCAGGAGCCCTATGCCCCATGATAATGACATTACTACTTTCTAATACTAAATCCTTTAACGCATGCGAAATGACCCTAGCACGTACACGGGTACGCTTTTCAACCGGATTTGTCTTGCCTCCATAGAACTTAACTTTACCTGTCGCTTGTTTAATAGCTACTTGATCTCCCCCGCGTCCAAGCGCAAGGTCTAAACCAGATTGAGCCATTGCCCCAAGCTCTGACAAAGGTAAATCACCTGATCCGACACCTACACTTAATGTAAGTGGTATATTCCTTTTAGATGTTTCTTCACGCACCTGATCTAAAATACTAAATTTCCCTTTCTCCATTTGCGTCAGAATACTTTCATTTAGCACAACGAAGAATCTTTCTGAAGATGCACGTTTTAAATACGCACCATACTTAAGTGCCCATTCATTTAGTCGCGATGTCACAAGACTTGTTATATTCGTACGTAATTGATCATCTAATCCTTGTGTAACTTCATCATAATTATCCAAATAAATTACAGCTAAAACAGTACGTTGATCCTCATACATCTTTTCGATTTCTGTTTGTTCCGTTACATCAAAGAAATAAATTAACTTTTCTTCTTTCCTTACAAAAACGCGAAACTTTCGATTATTTAAAGAGACTATATCATCAGAAGTTTCTCCTTTAATGAAAAGAAGTAATGTTTCTGATACATCGTAAAGGTGCCATCCAGCCAATGCATGCTGTCCCAGACATGAAGATAAATAAGGATTTGCCCAATCAATCCCATAATCCTTATTGTATAACAAAATACCAATCGGCATTTGGTTAAATGCTTCATTACTTACTTTCTTTACTCTTGTAATCATATCTGTAGTATGCTTTTCGAAATTCCTTTGAAAATTAAGTTCAAATCGTATAACGATAAAAAATACGATACAAAAAATGACAAAAGCAGCTATTCCCATAATTAAATGAAAATAACAGAGAATTGAAATGAGCACAAACACAAAAAATGCCAATACATAAACAGGATATAAAAACCACTGTTTCTTATCAAATTCAGGCATGTATACAACTCCTATAAAGTAAAACTAACTCACCTTCCAGTTAGTTAAACAGATTAAAATAGTATAAGGAATATTGTTTTATCCCCCTATTTTAGAACGCAATGAAATCCCTAAGTCAATTATACCTAAGATTGTCACAAGAGGAAACAGCATCGGAATAAACATGCATGCAATAAAACTAATAATAGGAATCCCTTTAGTAAAACCTTTTCTATACGCTAAAAAGGCAATAAATGTCAGACCTTGCAGTACAAGCAATAGTGTAAATATGACATTTAGGTTAGAAAATACCATATGTAAATATGATGTTGGTTCTACTTTTATAAAAGTTGCTAACAAAATAAATATAACGTAATACCAAACAATACTCTTTGGTAATTGTATATCTTTAAATTTAGGCCAAGGTATAATGTCATGTTTTAACTTTTTCAAAACACTACCTGATATTATCACTGTAATCCAAGAAAAACATACTGAAACTAGAACAAGTATACTTGGAAATAACGATTGTAATATATCATTCATTTGTGTAAGTAACTCTTTTTGTTCCTTACTAATCGGCATACCTGTAGCACTTACTATCTTTTCACTTTGCACCATACTTTCACTAAACATACTTTGCATTTGCTTCATTATATCTATGTTGAAAAACTTTATACTCGCAACATAAATAAGTACAAAACCAATTAAGTATGCAAGCGTCCCCGCTATTAAGATTTCTACTGACTTTTTTCTTGTTTTATACATATATCCTAAAACAATCCCTATCAATCCAAACATAATTGTCTTCACTAAATTCATGGGTTGACTCACAATAATAGTAACAAAAAGTGATGCTACAAAAATCATGAGCACATTAGATAGTTTATGTCTTATCGTTAATAGTATAAATGGTAACGGCAACGCAAAAGTTACAACAGTACCCAAAATCGGAACATACATAGATATAAGCAATAAAATTGCATATATAGCTAATAACGCTGCACCTTCTGTAATAAACTTTGTTTGTTTCACATTTTAACCTCTCTTTCAAAAAAGAAAAGCATAGCAAAATGCACAGTAGAGTCGGACTCTACTGTGCATTTCATACGCTATTATTCACCAACATATGGTAAAAGTGCCATTTGACGAGCACGTTTAATTGCAACTGTAAGTTTGCGTTGGTATTTTGCGCTTGTCCCTGTTACACGACGAGGTAAAATTTTACCACGCTCAGAAACGAAACGTTTTAATAAATCAACATCTTTATAGTCAATGCGAGTGATGCCGTTAGCTGTGAAGAAACACACCTTACGACGTTTCGCACGTCCACCTTTGCGTCCTGCCATGTCTATTTCCCTCCATTCTTTGTTAAAACTAACAAATTTACTGTATTAGAACGGTAAATCGTCGTCGGAAATGTCGATCGGTTGACCTACATTTGAAAATGGATCGTCATTCTTCGTAAATCCAGAGTTCCCTTGATTACCTTGGTTACCTGAATTACTAGATTGACCAAATGGGTTAGAGCTTTGGTTACCGAAACCAGCTCCTGATGGTTGCTGATTGAATGAACCACGTTGCTCCCCACCGCCATTACGCGGCTCTAAAAATTGTACGCTTTCCGCAAGAACTTCTGTTACATACACACGTTTACCGTCTTGTCCATCGTAATTACGAGTTTGAAGACGTCCATCTACGCCTGCTAAGCTTCCTTTTTTCAAATAATTTGCTACGTTTTCTGCTTGTTTACGCCATATTACACAATTAATAAAGTCAGCTTCACGCTCACCTTGTTGATTCGCAAATGCGCGATTCACAGCTAACGTAAAAGTAGCTACTGCAACACCATTGGGCGTGTAACGTAAGTCAGGGTCCTTAGTTAAACGACCAACGAGGATAACACGATTCATCAATCGAACCACTCTCCCTTATATATCAATTATTTTTCTTCTTCTTTAACAACGATATGACGAAGGATATCTTCGTTGATCTTAGCTAAACGGTCGAATTCGTTAATCGCTTCTGCGTTAGAGTTCACGTTTAAGATCATGTAGAAACCTTCACGTAAGTCGTTGATTTCGTAAGCTAAACGACGCTTACCCCACTCTTTCGTGTTAATGATTTCTGCACCATTGTTTGTTAAAACACCTGCAAAACGTTCAACTAAAGCTTTTTGAGCTTCTTCTTCAACGCCAGGACGAATGATGTACATAATTTCGTACTTTCTCATTACACTTTCACCTCCTTTTGGTCTAAACGGCCCATAATGGGCAAGGAGCAATTAATTTATAGTAATTACTCACGAGTTTAGATTATATCATAGTAAGTTATATGAATCAACTCACCAATACATAAAAAACTTGGCAAACATATAATATATTTGCCAAGCTCATATCTTTATTTTTCCTAGGAAATATTAAATTAAACGTTAAAACGGAAGTGCATAACATCTCCATCTTTTACGATATACTCTTTTCCTTCTAAACGTACTTTTCCAGCTTCTTTTGCAGCTGTCATAGAACCGTTTGTCATTAAGTCATCGTAAGAAACTGTTTCTGCACGAATAAATCCACGCTCAAAGTCTGTATGAATAACACCAGCACATTGTGGTGCCTTCATACCTTGTTTAAATGTCCAAGCACGTACTTCTTGAACGCCAGCTGTAAAGTAAGTAGCAAGTCCTAATAGGTCATATGCTGCACGAATTAATTGATCTAAACCAGACTCTTCAATACCTAGTTCTTCAAGGAATACTTTTTTCTCTTCCTCGTCTAATTCAGCGATTTCTGATTCGATTTTTGCACATACAACGATTACTTGAGAATTTTCATTTTCTGCAAATTCTTTTACCATTTGTACGTATTTATTTTCCGAAGGATCGATAATATCGTCTTCACTTACGTTCGCTACGTATAACATTTCTTTTGTTGTAAGTAAATGAAGGCCTTTAACAATCTTCATCTGCTCTTCTGTAAATTCAACAGTACGAGCCGGTTTCCCCTCTTCAAAAGCCTCTTTTAAACGAACTAAAATTTCATGCTCATATACAGCTTCTTTATCTTTTTGTCTTGCTAATTTCGCAACACGCTCGATACGCTTATCAACAGACTCTAAGTCCGCTAAAATTAGCTCTAAGTTGATTGTTTCGATATCATCAATTGGATCTACTTTCCCTGAAACGTGCGTAATATTTTCGTCTTCAAAACAACGAACAACTTGGCAAATTGCATCTACTTGACGAATGTGAGATAAGAATTTATTTCCTAAACCTTCACCTTTACTAGCACCTTTTACGATACCTGCAATATCAGTAAACTCAAATACAGTCGGAACAGTCTTTTTCGGTTCTACTAATTCCGTTAATTTATTTAAACGCTCATCTGGTACTTCTACAATCCCTACGTTTGGATCAATTGTACAGAATGGATAGTTCGCAGATTCTGCTCCTGCTTGTGTAATTGCATTAAATAAAGTGGACTTCCCTACGTTAGGTAATCCAACAATCCCAGCCGTTAATCCCATATTTTTCACTCCTATGTCTCAATCTTTCATCATTATAGATAGTAACGAAAAAAATGACAAGTTTCCGCCAAACGAAAAAAAGTAACAGTTACCTACTGTAACTGTTACTCTCTCTCTATTCTTCGTGCTTCACAAGTATTTTTTTCACCTTACGATCAAACTCTCTTCGAGTAATCATTACTGAATGGTCACATCCCTCGCACTTAATGCGGATATCCATTCCCATACGAATAATTTTCCAACGATTCTCGCCACATGGATGTGCTTTCTTCATTTCCACAACATCGTACAAGTTATATTCCTTTTGCTCCACTCTTCAAACTCCTCCTCTCCATACTAAATTGCTTTTCCACTAACCAATTCTTCACGATTATATAAAACCATACGTGGATATGGAATTTCAATTCCATGTAAATCAAGACGATTTTTAATCTCTTTACGAAGTGCCCTTGCAATAACTGCATGTTGCATCGGCTCTACTTCAGCAATAACGCGTAATATAACTTCTGATGCAGCTAACGTTTGCACACCTAATAATTGAGGTGTTGTTACCATTTTTTCGTACTTTGAAGGTAACTCTACTAATAAATCTTCAATAACCTGCTCTGCTTTCGCAATATCAGCCTCATATGAAATAGATACATCAACAAATGCTACACTATTACTAACTGAGTAGTTAGTAACTTGAATAATACTTCCGTTTGGTAAAGTATGAATTTCACCTGTCCAACTCTTTACTTTCGTTGTACGAAGTCCAATTTCTAAAACGACTCCTTCAAATTGACCGATTTTAACATAATCGCCAACTGAAAACTGATCTTCTAGCAAAATAAATAAACCTGTAATAACGTCCTTCACTAAACTTTGAGCACCAAATCCGACTGCTAAACCAATTACCCCGGCACCCGCTAATAAACCTGATGCATTAATATCAAACACACCTAAAATCGCAATCAGCATAATAAACATAACAACGTACGCTACAATATTTTCAAGTAATTTCGCTACTGTAACTGTACGACGTTCTGAAATTTGAATTGGAGAACGACTCCCCATACGAAACGCATTTCGTACAACCGCTCTTGCAATTCGCACAACAACTGCACCGATTATTAAAATAATACATATTTTTAATGTCGCAACTCCAATATGAGCCCAACGATCAGCATCTAATAAATACTGTTTCGTAGAATTAAACCACTTCGTTAATAAATCCATGTACCTCTACCTCTCTAGCTAAAATTTCTTTTTAGTTATCCTTATTATTGTATCAGAAGTCCTCTAATTGCTGAAAAAATTTTATGATTTTAATCCTATTTTACCCCCGCCATTCAGGTATAAAATGGAACGAATATATATATACTAGTACTATTATTTCCGTTTTCATTCACATTTTGCAAAAATTACGCACTTATAGATTTCCATTTTTCTCACCATATAACATATATTGAAAATTTATTAAAAGGATGGGTGCTTCATGAATATTGGAAGTTTTCGCTTACCATTTTTTGAGAAAGAAACTCAAAACGTTATGCACCAGGATCTAGAAGCCTCTGAGATAATCAGTAATTTCTTACTTACCCACATTCCTATTAAAACTAATATACCACTCATTCTCGTTTGTATCGGAACAGATCGTTCTACAGGTGACGCACTCGGCCCGTTAGTTGGTACAAAACTTGAACAAATAGACATCAAAAACCTCCAAGTATTCGGTACACTAGATGAGCCAGTACATGCGCTAAATTTAGAAGAAAAAATTCAAAATATACAGAAAGAATATCCTGCTGCATTTATAATTGCTGTTGATGCATGTTTAGGAAAGTCTCAAAATATCGGGTCAATCACTACTGGAAAGGGCCCTAGTAAGCCTGGAGCTGCTATGAATAAGAAATTACCTGCAGTTGGTGATCTGCATATACACGGTATCGTCAATCTAAATGGGTTTATGGAGTTTTTCGTTCTTCAAAATACAAGATTAAGTTTAGTTATGAAAATGGCCGATGTAATCGCACAAAGTATAAAAGAGACGGATCAAAAATTATCCGCACTAAAAAAAGCAAACCATCTATAAATAATAAGATGGTTTGCTCTTTATTTTTTTTGTGATAATAGTTCTAAAATACGATTCAAATCTTCTTTATTAAAAAATTCAATTTCGATTTTACCTTTTTCTTTTTTCGTCTCTTTAATTTTCACATCTGTGCCAAACTTTTCTCTTAAGAACGTTTCACGTTCTACGAAAAATATATTTCGCTCTTTTTTCACTTTTTTTGTTTCACGTGAAACGTGTTGATTAATCTCTTGGACGATTTTCTCTAATTGACGAACATTTAATCCTTCTTTTTCAATGCGTTTCAATAAGGACTTCAATTGTTCTTCATCTTTTATCGTAAGTAAAGTTCTCCCATGAGCCATTGAAAGTTGACCATTTGCAATCATATCTTGGACGAACGAAGGGAGGCTTAATAACCGAGTATAATTTGCAATGTAAGGTCTGCTTTTGCCAAGACGTTTCGCTAATTGTTCTTGCGTTACATTTAGCTCATTCATTAACATCTGGTATGCCATTGCCTCTTCCATAGGATTTAAATCTTCTCGTTGTAAGTTTTCTAACAAAGCAAATTCCATCATTTGCTGTTCAGTTAATTGTCTTACAACCGCAGGTACCTTTTCTAAACCAGCCTCTTTTGCAGCACGAAATCGTCTTTCACCTGCAACGATTTCATATCCTTTAATACTCTTCCTAGCAATTAATGGTTGTAGAATACCGTGTTCCTTAATCGAAATTGCTAATTCCTGAATAGCCTCTTTATTAAAGTGTTTACGCGGTTGATATGGATTTGGCCTTAATTCAGTTACAAGAATCTCCTGAATTGTTTCCTCTTCTTTCACATCTAAATCAGGAAAAAACACATTAATTCCTCTTCCTAATCCCTTAGCCACCTGCAATCACTTCCTCTGCTAAATCTATATATACTTCTGCTCCTCTTGATTTAGCGTCATACTGCATAATAGGTTTCCCATGACTTGGAGCCTCACTCAAGCGTACATTACGCGGAATAATCGAGCGATATACTTTATCCCTAAAATACTTTTTCACTTCATCTATAACTTGGATCCCTAAATTTGTACGGGCATCCAACATCGTTAACAATACACCTTGAATTGCTAAATTTTTATTTAAATGTTTTTGTACAAGTCGAACTGTATTTAATAGCTGACTTAACCCTTCTAGTGCGTAATATTCACACTGTACAGGAATAATAACAGAATCTGCTGCTGTTAATGCATTAATTGTTAATAACCCTAAAGATGGGGGACAGTCGATAATAATATAATCATATTCATCACGAACTGGCTGTAATGCTCTTTGTAAACGTACTTCCCGGGAAATAGTCGGTACCAATTCAATTTCAGCACCAGCCAATTGAATTGTAGCGGGTAGAACATCTAAGTTTTCCGTTGCGGTTTTCTGTATAACCCCTTGAACATCTGCATCTTCCACAAGAACGTTGTAAATACATTGATCTAATTCAGATTTTTCAATTCCCACACCAGTCGTTGCATTTCCTTGAGCATCAATATCTACAAGAAGGACTTTTTTACCTACTTGCGCCAATCCAGCCCCTAAATTAACAGATGTTGTGGTTTTTCCAACACCGCCTTTTTGATTAGCAATAGCAATGATTTTTCCCATGATGTCACCTACTTTCAACCTTTCTATCTTATTCTAATAACAATTACGTTTATTGTAACATGAAATAAAACTTTTTCTTTTACGTCCTTTATTAAACTTCAAAATTTATTTCTAAACTCCTTCTTCATTTAACAAGAAAATATAGTAAAAGAGACCTCTCCAATAGGATAAGGTCTCTAACACGTCGTTATTATTTTTTCTTTGGAATTTTAATTGTAATTTGATAGTACTCATCAAATTCTTCTTCCTCAGAATTAACATTCAAACCACTTTCAGTAACCATTTGTAAAGATTGTCTAATTGTATTCATAGCAATCCTCGTATCTCGACTTACTGCTTTTTGCTTTGCCTTACGCTTCGGTTTTGCTTCCTCTAGTAACTTCGCAATTCGTTCTTCTGTTTGCTTTACATTCAGTTGTTTCTCCACAATTTCCTGTAAAACCTTCAGTTGTAATTCCTCATTTTTTAAAGGAATGAGAGCGCGGGCGTGACGTTCTGTAATGCTTTTTTCTAATAATGCACTTTTTATTTCTTCAGGCAACTTTAACAATCGCAACTTATTTGCGATTGTAGATTGTCCTTTTCCAAGTCGTTGTGCCAATGCTTCTTGTGTTAAATTATGTAACTCAATCAGCTTTTGATATGCCACAGCTTCCTCGATTGCCGTTAGTTCCTCACGTTGCAAGTTTTCAATTAAAGCTACAGAAGCTGTCTCTGTATCATTTAAGTTCTTTATAATTGCAGGAACCTTTTCCCAACCTAACTTTGTTGCCGCACGAAAGCGTCTTTCTCCAGCGATAATCTCGTACTTATCATCCTCATATTGCCTTACAACAATCGGTTGAATAAGTCCATGTGTACGAATCGTTAATGCTAGCTCATCAATACGTGCATCATCAAAAACTGTTCTTGGTTGATAACGGTTAGGGGTAATATTTACTATCGGAATTTCTTGTATTTCTTCATATACCTTTTTATCTATTTCTTCATGGCTTTCGTCTTGTAATTCGAATTCGCTCTCTTTATCTCCAAAGCCAAATAAACGAGAAAACGTATTTTTCATACATATTCCACCACCTTTTAGGCCTATTGACTATTCTCCATAAAATGTTTCCTATGAAACATTTACGTTTTCATTTATATAATTTAATCTTACGTCTAATAAGATTTATTTTTCAATAGGTAATTTATTGGGCGTTCCCGGTTTGCGTGGATATTTCTTTGGTGTCTTGCGCTTTTTCTCGATTAATAAAATATTACGTTCACTCTCTTCAAACGGTAATTGGAACGTAGACATCTCTTTTAACTCTCCGCCTAGCACCTCTAAAGCATACTTACCATTTTCGATTTCTTCATTTGCTGCTGCACCTTTCATTGCAATGAATGTTCCTCCAACTTTTACAAGTGGTAAACATAGCTCACTTAATACAGAAAGACGTGCAACTGCACGTGCCATTACAATATCGTATGATTCACGTACACCTTCTTTTTTCCCAAATGTTTCAGCACGATCATGACAAAATGCAACATCACTTAATTCTAACTTTTGTGCTAAGTGATTTAAGAAATTAATACGTTTTTGCAATGAATCTACAATTGTTACTTTTAAGTGCGGGAAACAGATTTTTAAAGGAATACTTGGGAATCCAGCCCCTGCACCAACATCACAAATTGAGAACGGTTTTGAAAAATCATAATAAAAAGCAGCTGTAATAGAATCAAAAAAGTGTTTTAAGTATACTTCTTCTTTTTCTGTAATAGCCGTTAAGTTCATTTTCTCATTCCACTCTACTAATGTTTCAAAGTAGATTTTGAACTGCTCTAACTGTCTAGAAGAGAGGGTGATCCCCTTCTCTTCTAGCATAGATTGAAATTGTTCTATGTTCATCTAGCAATATCTCCTTACTATTTATTGGTTCGATACGCGCGCAATTTTTCCTTGTTCTATATAAACAAGTAAAATGGAAATATCCGCTGGATTTACGCCAGAAATACGTGAAGCCTGCCCCATTGAAAGTGGACGAACATCTTTCAATTTCTGTCTAGCTTCTGAGGCAAGGCTAGAAATCGCATCATAATCAATATCTACAGGTATTTTTTTACTCTCCATTTTCTTCATACGCTCTACTTGCTGTAAAGATTTTTCAATGTATCCTTCGTACTTAATCTGAATTTCAACTTGTTCTGTAACTTCATCACTTAATTCTACTTCACTTGGTACTAAAAGATGAATATGCTCATATGTCATCTCTGGACGACGTAATAAGTCACTTGCACGTATTCCATCTTTCAATTCACTTCCGCCAATATTGCGAATTAATTCTTGAACCTCAGGACGTGGTTTAATAATAATGCTGCTTAAACGTTCCTTTTCCTGTTCAATTTGTAGTTTTTTATTTGTAAATCGCTCATAGCGCTCTTCTTTAATTAATCCAATTTCACGACCAACTTCAGTTAAACGAAGATCAGCATTATCATGGCGTAATAATAGACGGTATTCTGCACGAGATGTTAATAAACGATATGGTTCATTTGTACCTTTCGTAACAAGATCATCAATTAAGACACCAATATAAGCATCCTCACGACCTAAAACAACTTCTTTTTTACCTAAAGAACGGCATGCTGCATTAATCCCAGCCATAAGCCCTTGTCCTGCCGCCTCTTCGTAACCAGAAGTTCCATTAATTTGTCCTGCTGTATATAAATTTTTAATCTTTTTCGTTTCAAGTGTTGGCCATAGTTGTGTTGGCACAATTGCATCATATTCAATTGCATAACCTGTGCGCATCATTTCAACATTTTCTAGGCCTGGAATTGTTCTAAGCATGTCACGTTGTACATCTTCTGGTAGGCTTGTGGATAAACCTTGCACATATACTTCTTGTGTATTACGCCCTTCTGGCTCTAAGAAAATTTGATGACGTGGTTTATCATTAAATCTTACTACTTTGTCTTCAATAGAAGGACAGTATCTAGGGCCTGTTCCTTTAATCATACCAGAATACATAGCTGAACGATGTAAATTTTCATCTATTAAACGGTGTGTTTCTGTACTTGTATATGTCAACCAACATGGAATTTGATCCATAATAAATTTCGTTGTTTCAAAAGAGAACGAACGTGGCTTATCATCACCCGGTTGAATTTCTGTTTTACTGTAGTCAATTGTATTACTGTTTACACGCGGAGGTGTCCCTGTTTTAAATCTAACAAGATCAAACCCAAGTTCCTCTAAATGCTCAGATAATGTAATAGACGGTTGCTGATTATTTGGACCGCTTGAATATTTTAAGTCGCCCATGATAATCTCGCCACGTAAAAATGTTCCAGTCGTAATTACAACGGTTTTTGCTGTATATTCTGCACCAGCTTGTGTAACTACCCCTTTACACATACCATCTTCAACGATTAAACGCTCTACCATTCCTTGGAATAACGTTAAGTTTGGTGTTTCTTCAATTGTTTTCTTCAATTCATGTTGGTAAGAGAATTTATCAGCTTGCGCTCGAAGTGCACGTACAGCTGGCCCCTTACCTGTATTTAGCATACGCATTTGAATATGAGTTTTATCAATATTACGTCCCATTTCTCCGCCTAATGCATCAATTTCACGAACAACAATCCCTTTTGCTGGTCCACCAACAGAAGGGTTACATGGCATGAAAGCTACCATATCTAAGTTAATTGTTAACATTAATGTTTTTGAGCCCATTCGTGCTGCCGCAAGACCAGCTTCACATCCTGCATGACCTGCACCGATTACTATGACATCATATGAACCGGCATTGTATCCCATTGTTTATTCCTCCTAATAATCTCTATCTTTCTAAAACATCACTATATTATTTTCCTAAACAAAATTGAGAGAACAACTGGTCAATTAGGCTTTCATGGACTGTGTCACCAGTAATTTCACCAAGTATTTCCCACGTTCTTGTTAAATCAATTTGCACCATATCAATTGGTACACCATTTTCTATTGCCTCAATTGCATCACCGATTGTTTGTCCCGCTTGTGTTAATAATCCAATATGTCTCGCATTAGAAACATATGTCATATCTGCAGAATCGATTGTTCCTTCAAAGAATAAATCAGCTATTGCCTTTTCGAGTTCATCTATTCCTTGTTCCTCAATTAAGGATGTTGTAATAACACGATTTCCCGCAGCTAACTCTGTAACACGTTCCATATCAATCGCTTGCGGTAAATCAGTCTTATTCACAATAACAATAAAGTCTTTTCCTTGTACCGCATGGAATAGATCTTCATCCTCATTTGTTAAAGCCTCGCTATAGTTGACAACAACTAATACTAAATCTGCTTGGCTCATCATTTCTTTTGATCGCTCCACACCAATTCGTTCAACAACATCTTCTGTCTCACGAATACCGGCTGTATCTATAAGTTTAAGAGGTACACCACGCACATTAACGTACTCTTCAATAACATCACGAGTTGTTCCTGCAATATCAGTTACAATTGCTTTTTTCTCCTGAACAAGACTATTTAATAACGATGATTTCCCAACATTAGGTCTACCGATAATTGCTGTAGCAATACCTTCACGTAAAATTTTCCCTTGTTTTGATGTTTCTAATATTTTTTCGATTTCCGAACGAACATGCGTCGCTTTCTCAATTAAAATATTATGTGTCATCTCTTCTACATCATCGTATTCTGGATAATCTATATTTACCTCAACATGAGCTAATGTTTCTAATATTTCTTGACGTAGGCGACCAATTAATTTAGATAATCGCCCTTCCATTTGATTAATTGCTACATTCATCGCACGATCTGTTTTTGCTCGAATCAAATCCATAACAGCTTCTGCTTGTGATAAATCGATACGTCCATTTAAAAAAGCACGTTTTGTAAATTCGCCCGGTTCTGCCAATCGTACTCCTTGCGCTAGAATAAGTTGCAA
Source organism: Bacillus sp. AY2-1 (assembly GCF_008368965.1). Lineage (NCBI taxonomy): Bacteria > Bacillati > Bacillota > Bacilli > Caryophanales > Bacillaceae > Bacillus > Bacillus sp. AY2-1. Next base: position 64,132 of record NZ_QPEL01000009.1, read on the forward strand.
TACTTTATTTACTGAAACAAGTCCGCCATGACAGTTAATTTCCACTATATTTTCACGTGTAAAAGTCCTTGGTGCGCGCATAATAGACACCATAACTTCTTCAATAACTTGATTTGTATCTAAATCAACGATATGACCATAATGAATAGTGTGAGAAGGAACCTCTGTTAAATCCTTCCCTTTAAAAATACGGTCAACTTTCTCAACCGCATCATCCCCACTTACTCGAACAATGGCAATTGCACCCTCTCCAAGCGCTGTGGAAATCGCAGCAATTGTATCAAATTCCATGTCCTTTCACCTCACTTGCTTATTTATCTCTATTTCAACATGATTATTTCTTTCACTAAATTATTAGGATACCATAACGAACCTATCTACAAAAGAAGAATAACTCATTTTATTATATCCCCATGTAAAAAACACTAAACTTATTCACAGTGGATAAGTTTAGTGTTTTTTAGTTATCCACATCTATTTTTCGCTCAAAAAAACCGGCACTCATTTGAGCAACCGGTCATTTAGGAGATATTACAACATGCCGATGTGGTTCATTTCCTTCAGAAGTTGTTTTGATACCTTGATGATTTGATAATGCCTGATGAATAATTTTTCGTTCAAAAGATGGCATCGGTTCTAAAATAACTCTTTTTTTCGTATTAGATACTTGTTTCGCTAATCGATAAGAAAGTGATTCTAGCGTACTTTTTCTTTTACTACGATAATTTTCAGCATCTAGTGTAATACCTATATACTGCTTCGTGTTACGATTCGCAACAAGTTTTGTTAAATACTGTAAAGAGTTTAGTGTATTACCTCTTTTTCCAATTAAAACTCCTACATCATCACCAGAAATTGTAAATTCGATCTCGCGTCCTTTTACAACTTTACTAATTTCAACTTCCACACCCATATTGTGAATAACATTTCTTAAATATTCTTCACATTCCTGAATTGGATCTTTCTTCAATACAACTTCTACTACTGCAGGACGATTCCCAAATAAACCTAAGAATCCTCTTTTACCCTCATCGACAATATTTATATCTACTCGATCTTTTGATGTATTTAATTGCCTTAAAGCATCCTCTACTGCCAGCTCGACTGTTTGTCCTTTAGCAGTAATTATACTCACTTGCTTGAGCCTCCAGCTTTGCTAGCCTTAATCTCTGGCCCTTTGATAAAGTACATTTGAGCAATACCAAAGATATTACCAACAACCCAGTAAAGTGATAATGCAGCTGGGAAGTTAATTGCAAAGATTAAAATCATAATCGGCATAAGCCAAAGCATCATTGCCATTTGCGGATTTTGACCAGCTGTTCCTGCCATTGCAAGCTTTTGCTGAATAAATGTCGTAATTGCTGCAACAACCGGTAAGATATAGAACGGATCTGCCTGTCCTAAATCAAACCATAAAAATGTATGTTCACTAATTGCTGTTGTTCTCATAATCGCATGATAAAACGCGAATAAAATAGGCATCTGAACAAATATCGGTAAACATCCTGCCAATGGATTTACACCATTCTTTTGATATAACTGCATCATTTCTTGTTGTAGTTTTTGCTGTGTTGCTTGATCTTTAGAACTATATTTCTCTTTTAACTTCACCATTTCTGGTTGTAACGCTTGCATTGCTTTTGTACTCTTTGTTTGTTTAATCATTAATGGTAATAATGCAAAACGAATGATAAGAGTTGTAATAACAATTGCTAAACCGTAATTACTGTTAAATAAGTCGGCAAAATACGTGATTAACTGAGAAAGCGGATATACGAAATATTCATTCCAAATCCCAGTACTTTTCGATGTAATCGGCTGACCCGTTTCACTACAACCGGTGGCAATCGCCATTAATGCAACGACCATGGCTAGTAAACCTAATTTCTTTTTCAAAGCCTACTCCTCCTTGTATCGGTATGTATATAGTGTAATTCATTTCCTTACGCTACTTTTTTATTCTTTTCATACCAGAGCGTTTAAAGACATGAATTAAGCTTTTCTTTACTTCTTCATATGTCATCTCTGCACAAGGCTTCCTTGCTATTATAACAAAATCTTTTCCAGAATCTATCTCATCTTTTAACTCTGTAATAGCTTGACGGACCATGCGCTTAATTCGATTACGAACTACTGCATTTCCTATTTTCTTGCTAACAGAAAGGCCGATGCGAAAGTTTGGCTGTTCTTCTTTATCTAATTGGTATACAACAAACTGACGATTCGCATTTGATTTTCCTTTTTGAAAAACCGCCTGGAATTCATCATTCTTCTTTATACGATGTTTTTTCTTCATATCAATTGACACTCCTGTATTTCATCAGCGGAAATTCACTATTATTAGAAAAAAAGACCACTGAACGATCAGTGGTCTACGCAGATAATACTTTTCTTCCTTTACGACGACGAGCTGCTAGCACTTTACGTCCGTTCGCTGTGCTCATACGGCTGCGGAAACCATGTACTTTGCTGCGCTTACGTTTATTTGGTTGGTAAGTTCTTTTCATTATATGACACCTCCCTGAGGAATATCTGTTAAAGACAGTCCTATAAATTATAGTTAATCAACTAGGAAAATGTCAATGGTTCTAGAAATTTTCATCAAATATTCATTTTGAACCTATTCACATACTTTTTCACAGCATCTATATTTCCTTGTGGATAAATGTTTTTTCACGTTTTTTATATCCACAAACTTTTTTCCCACTTTTACACAGTATATCGTGTTGTGGACAAGTTTATTCCACAAGGTATTGATTTTGTGGATAACTTTCTTAAATTCATTGCTATAGCCACTTTTTTTTGATATTATAGTTGTGTTTTCACTTTGAATAAGTTTTCCACATCTTTATCTTATCCACAATTTGTGTATAACATGTGGACAGTTTTAATCACATGTGGGTAAACAGTTGTCCACATTTGGTTTTTTTGTCGAAAACCCTATCTCATATACAAACGACGTTTTTAGGTTTTAAAATACGTTTCGTATAAATATACATTTTATATTTATTAGGTTGTACATTTGTTGCGCAGCCTTATTCTTTTACCATCTTAGTAAAGGAGGGACACCTTTGGAAAATATCTCTGATTTATGGAATAGTGCCTTAAAAGAATTAGAAAAAAAGGTAAGCAAGCCTAGTTATGAGACATGGTTAAAATCAACAACGGCTCATAACTTGAAGAAAGACGTATTAACGATTACAGCTCCAAATGAATTTGCTCGTGACTGGCTAGAATCTCATTACTCAGAACTAATTTCAGAAACACTATACGATTTAACAGGGGCAAAATTAGCAATTCGCTTTATTATTCCCCAAAGTCAAGCGGAAGAGGACATTGATCTTCCTCCAGTTAAGCGGAATCCAGCACAAGATGATTCAGCTCATTTACCACAGAGCATGTTAAATCCAAAATATACATTTGATACATTTGTTATCGGCTCTGGTAACCGTTTTGCCCATGCAGCTTCATTAGCTGTAGCCGAGGCGCCAGCTAAAGCGTATAATCCACTCTTTATTTACGGGGGAGTTGGGCTTGGAAAGACGCATTTAATGCACGCGATTGGCCATTATGTAATTGAACATAATCCAAATGCAAAAGTTGTATATTTATCATCAGAAAAATTCACGAATGAATTTATTAACTCTATTCGTGATAATAAAGCTGTTGATTTTCGTAATAAATATCGCAATGTAGATGTTTTATTGATAGATGATATTCAATTTCTTGCTGGAAAAGAACAAACTCAAGAAGAGTTTTTCCATACATTTAATGCATTACACGAAGAAAGTAAACAAATTGTAATTTCTAGTGATCGACCACCAAAAGAAATTCCAACTTTAGAAGATCGTCTTCGTTCTCGCTTTGAATGGGGACTTATTACAGATATTACGCCGCCAGATTTAGAGACACGAATTGCAATTTTACGCAAAAAAGCAAAAGCTGAAGGGCTTGATATACCAAATGAAGTTATGCTTTATATCGCAAATCAAATTGATTCAAATATTCGCGAATTAGAAGGTGCACTTATCCGAGTTGTAGCTTATTCATCTTTAATTAATAAAGATATTAATGCTGATTTAGCAGCTGAAGCACTTAAAGATATTATTCCAAATTCTAAGCCGAAAATTATCTCTATTTATGATATTCAAAAAGCTGTCGGAGACGTTTATCAAGTAAAATTAGAAGATTTTAAAGCGAAAAAACGTACAAAATCAGTTGCGTTTCCTCGCCAAATTGCAATGTATTTATCACGCGAACTTACGGATTCCTCTTTACCAAAAATAGGTGAAGAATTTGGTGGACGTGATCATACAACAGTTATCCATGCCCATGAAAAAATTTCTAAACTACTAAAAACCGATACGCAATTACAAAAGCAAGTTGAAGAAATTAATGGTATTTTAAAGTAGTAGCTGAATAGTGTGAATAACTTACCTTGTTTTACGCACAGTCTATCCACATGTAGATAGACTGTTTTTACATCCTTCAAAGGGGTTATCCACATATCCACAAGCCCTATTACTATTACTACTATTTTTTATCTTTATTAATTAAATAAAATCTTATACTTACCGGAGGTTTTTCTTTATGCGTTTTACAATACAAAAAGACTATCTTGTAAGAGGTGTACAAGATGTAATGAAGGCAGTTTCTTCTCGTACAACAATCCCCATCCTTACGGGAATTAAAGTTGTAGCTACTGAAGAAGGGGTTACATTAACAGGAAGCGATGCTGATATTTCTATTGAATCGTTTATTCCAGTCGAAGAAGATGGAAAAGAAATCGTAGAAATAGCTCAATCAGGAAGCATTGTTTTACAAGCAAAATATTTTAGTGAGATTGTAAAAAAACTACCTAAGGATACTGTCGAAATTTCTGTGGAAAATCATTTTATGACAAAAATAAAATCTGGAAAATCAGAGTTTAACTTAAATGGTTTAGATTCTGCAGAATATCCGTTATTACCACAGATTGAAGAACATCATGTATTTAAGATACCAACAGATTTACTTAAACATATGATCAGACAAACTGTATTTGCAGTTTCTACTTCTGAAACAAGACCAATCTTGACAGGTGTAAACTGGAAGGTATATAACAGCGAGTTAACTTGTATTGCAACAGATAGTCATAGACTGGCACTTCGAAAAGCGAAAATCGAAGGACATAATATTGCAGATGAATTTCAAGCTAATGTTGTTATTCCAGGTAAGAGCTTAAACGAATTAAGTAAAATTCTGGATGAGTCTGAAGAGATGGTAGATATTGTAATAACTGAGTATCAAGTATTATTCCGTACAAAGCATTTATTATTCTTCTCAAGATTGTTAGAAGGAAATTATCCAGATACGACACGTTTAATTCCAGCAGAGAGTAAAACGGATATTTTTGTAAATACAAAAGAATTCCTACAAGCAATTGATCGTGCTTCACTATTAGCGAGAGATGGCCGCAATAACGTTGTCAAATTATCAACTTTAGAGCAAGAAATGCTAGAGATTTCCTCGAATTCACCAGAAATTGGAAAAGTTGTCGAAGAAGTACAATGTGAAAAAGTAGATGGAGAAGAGTTAAAAATATCTTTTAGTGCAAAATATATGATGGATGCATTGAAAGCTCTAGATAGTACAGAGATTAAAGTTAGCTTTACTGGGGCGATGAGACCGTTCTTAATTCGTACAGTAAATGATGATTCAATTATTCAATTAATTTTACCGGTTCGTACTTACTAGGTAAGGAATAAGGGTTGCTAGTTTAAAGATGCTAGTGGCCCTTATTTGATTTTTGGGTATTACTTTCCTAATGTTAGTTTATTTAGTACAATGAAAGAATGAACACTTTCAGAAAGTGAGCGATTTTATGAAACATATTAAAATTTCAACAGAGTATATTACACTAGGACAATTTTTAAAGTTAGCTGATGTAATTGATACAGGTGGCGCTGTAAAATGGTTTTTACAAGAATATGAAGTGTACGTGAACAACGAACTTGAAAATAGAAGAGGTCGCAAACTATATGCGAATGATGTTATTGAAATTCCAGGAAGCGGAACTTTCCAAGTTCAGGCATAAAGGGGGAGCCCTTTGTTTATTTCAGAAATACAATTAAAAAACTATCGCAATTATGAAAAATTAGAGCTTTCCTTTGAAGATAAGGTAAATGTAATTATCGGCGAAAATGCACAAGGGAAAACAAACTTGATGGAAGCTATTTATGTTTTAGCGATGGCGAAATCTCATAGAACCTCTAATGATCGCGAACTTATCCGCTGGGATGAAGAGTTTGGTCAAATAAAAGGGAAATTACAAAAAAGAAACAGTTCTTTGTCTTTGGAATTAAATATTTCGAAAAAAGGTAAAAAGGCAAAATTAAATCAACTTGAACAACAAAAGTTAAGTCAATATATTGGCGTGATGAACGTTGTCATGTTTGCCCCAGAAGATTTAAATCTTGTAAAAGGAAGCCCTCAAGTAAGAAGACGCTTTTTAGATATGGAATTAGGACAAATAGCTCCTATATATTTGTATGAATTAAGTCAATATCAAAAGGTGCTCACGCAACGAAATCACTTGTTGAAAAAAATGCAAGGGAATAGTAAGAATGAGGAAACGATGTTGGATGTATTTACACTTCAACTAATTGAGCATGGTGCGAAAATACTGCAAAAACGTTTTGAATTTTTGCATTTGCTACAGGAATGGGCAGCTCCAATTCATCGCGGTATAAGCCGTGGATTAGAAGAGTTAGAAATTGTCTATAAACCAAGTGTAGATGTATCAGAATCAATGGATTTGTCGAAAATAAAAGAAGTATACTATGAAAGTTTTCAATCTGTGAAACAACGTGAAATTTTCCGTGGTACGACTTTAATTGGTCCTCATCGTGATGATTTACAATTCTTCGTTAATAGTAAAAATGTTCAAGTCTTTGGTTCGCAAGGGCAACAACGAACGACCGCACTATCCCTAAAATTAGCTGAAATTGAATTAATTTATTCAGAGGTTAAAGAATATCCAATCCTTTTGCTGGATGATGTTTTATCAGAATTAGACGATTATCGTCAATCACATCTGTTAAATACAATTCAAGGAAAGGTGCAAACATTTGTTACAACGACGAGTGTCGACGGAATTGAACACGAAACATTAAAAGATGCGAAAACAATTCATGTAACGAACGGCACGGTAGATTGTGAAATAGATAGGGCATAAACCCCTGTTTAAATGGAAAAGTAGGTGATCTTTGTGTCAATGGAACAAAAACAAATGCAAGAAAATGCATATGATGAAAGTCAGATACAGGTACTTGAAGGACTAGAGGCAGTTCGGAAACGTCCGGGTATGTATATTGGATCTACGAGTGGAAAGGGACTTCACCACCTTGTATGGGAGATTGTCGATAATAGTATCGATGAAGCGTTAGCAGGATATTGTGATGAAATTAACGTTAGTATCGAAGAAGATAATAGTATTCTTGTAACGGATAATGGACGTGGTATTCCAGTTGGTATACAAGAAAAAATGGGGCGTCCTGCAGTAGAGGTTATTATGACTGTCCTCCACGCTGGTGGTAAATTTGGCGGTGGCGGTTACAAAGTTTCTGGTGGTTTGCACGGTGTTGGTGCATCTGTTGTAAATGCCTTATCAACAGAATTAGAAGTATTTGTACATCGTGATGGTAAAATCCATTACCAAAAATACGAAAGAGGTATTCCGGTTGCAGATTTAAAAGTCATCGGTGATACAGATAAGACTGGAACAATAACTCGCTTTAAACCGGATCCAGAAATTTTTAAAGAGACGACAGAATATGAATTCGATACGCTAGCGACTCGTATGCGTGAGTTGGCGTTTTTAAATCGTAATATTAAATTAACAATTGAAGATAAACGTGAACATAAGCAAAAGAAAGAGTTCCACTATGAAGGTGGAATTAAATCATATGTTGAACATTTAAATCGTTCAAAACAACCAATTCATGAAGAGCCTGTATATGTAGAAGGTTCAAAAGATGGTATTCAAGTTGAAGTTGCGCTTCAATATAACGAAGGATATACAAATCATATTTACTCATTTACAAATAATATTCATACGTATGAAGGTGGTACACATGAGGTAGGATTTAAAACTGCCTTAACACGTGTGATTAACGATTATGGTCGTAAAAATAACATTTTAAAAGATGCGGATAGTAATTTGACTGGTGAAGATGTTCGTGAAGGTTTAACAGCAATTGTGTCGATTAAACATCCAAATCCACAATTTGAAGGGCAAACGAAGACGAAACTTGGAAATAGTGAAGCGAGGACGATTACGGAGTCAGTATTCTCTGAGGCTTTTGAAAAATTCTTACTGGAAAATCCCAATGTTGCACGTAAGATTGTAGATAAAGGAACGATGGCAGCACGTGCGCGTGTAGCAGCTAAAAAAGCTCGTGAGCTAACTCGCCGAAAGAGTGCTTTAGAAGTTTCAAGTTTACCAGGGAAATTGGCAGATTGTTCTTCTAAAGATCCAGCAATTAGTGAAATTTATATCGTAGAGGGTGACTCTGCGGGTGGATCTGCAAAACAAGGACGCGATCGTCATTTTCAAGCAATTTTACCGCTGAAGGGTAAAATTATTAATGTTGAAAAGGCACGCTTAGATAAGATTTTATCAAATGATGAAGTTCGTACAATTATTACGGCGATTGGTACAAATATTGGTGGGGACTTCGATATCGAAAAAGCACGCTATCATAAAGTTATTATTATGACCGATGCCGATGTTGATGGTGCGCATATTCGTACCCTATTATTAACGTTCTTCTATCGTTATATGCGTCAAATAATTGAGTGTGGATATATATATATCGCACAGCCACCGTTGTTTAAGGTGCAACAAGGTAAAAAAATTCAATATGCTTATAATGATAAAGAACTTGAAAAAATATTAGCTGAGTTACCAGCCCAGCCGAAACCAGGAATTCAACGTTATAAAGGTCTTGGAGAGATGAATCCAACTCAGCTATGGGAGACGACAATGGATCCAGAAGTACGTTCGTTACTTCAAGTTTCTCTTCAAGACGCAATAGAAGCAGATGAAACATTTGAAATTTTAATGGGTGATAAAGTGGAACCACGTCGTAACTTTATCCAAGAGAATGCAAAATACGTGAAAAACCTTGATATTTAAATGAGTAATGACAGGAATCTAAGTATTCCTGTCTTCTACATATAAATCAATGTATGTATAACGGAAACGTAAGAGGAGGTGCTCGTTGATGTCAGACAATCAACAACAAGCACGAATTCGAGAAATTAATATTAGTCATGAAATGCGTACCTCATTTTTAGATTACGCAATGAGTGTTATCGTATCTCGTGCATTACCAGATGTTCGTGATGGATTAAAACCTGTGCATCGTAGGGTTTTATATGCGATGAATGATTTAGGAATTACAGCTGATAAAGCGTATAAGAAATCAGCACGTATTGTCGGTGAAGTAATCGGGAAGTATCACCCTCATGGTGATTCAGCCGTTTATGAAACAATGGTACGTATGGCGCAAGATTTCAGTCAACGTTATATGCTTGTAGATGGGCATGGTAACTTCGGTTCTGTAGATGGAGATTCAGCAGCGGCAATGCGTTATACAGAGGCAAGAATGTCTAAGATTTCTATGGAATTAATACGTGATATTTCAAAAAATACAATTGATTATCAAGATAACTACGATGGTTCGGAAAGAGAGCCGATTGTATTACCAGCGCGTTTTCCTAATTTATTAGTAAACGGTACGACAGGTATTGCAGTTGGTATGGCAACAAATATTCCGCCGCATCAACTTGGCGAAGTAATTGATGGTGTGTTGGCATTAAGTCATAACCCGGATATTACTATAGCGGAGTTAATGGAATATATTCCTGGACCAGACTTCCCGACATCAGGTTTAATCTTAGGTCGAAGTGGCATCCGTAGAGCTTATGAAACAGGGCGCGGTTCTATTATGCTTCGTGCCAAAGTTGAAATTGAAGAGAAATCAAATGGTAAACAATCTATTATCGTAACGGAACTACCTTATCAAGTTAATAAGGCACGATTAATTGAAAAAATCGCAGAATTAGTTCGCGATAAGAAAATTGAAGGTATTACAGATTTACGTGATGAATCAGACCGAAATGGTATGCGTATTGTCATGGAAGTACGTCGTGACGCCAATGCAAACGTACTATTAAACAATCTATATAAACATACAGCACTTCAAACAAGTTTCGGTATTAATATGTTGTCTCTTGTAAATGGAGAGCCTCAAGTACTAAATTTAAAACAAAACTTATATCATTATTTGGAGCACCAGAAGGTAGTAATCCGTAGACGTACTGCGTATGAATTAGAAAAAGCAGAGGCACGTGCTCATATTTTAGAAGGATTACGAATTGCTTTAGATCATCTTGATGAAGTTATTACGTTAATTCGTAGTTCAAAAACGGCTGATATTGCAAAGCAAGGCTTAATGGAACGTTTCGGTTTAAGTGAGAAACAAGCGCAAGCGATTTTAGATATGCGTCTGCAACGTTTAACTGGATTAGAACGTGAAAAAATCGAGCAAGAATATCAAGATTTAATGAATTTAATTGCTGAATTAAAAGCGATTTTAGCAGATGAAGAGAAAGTTCTTGAGATTATTCGTGAAGAATTAACAGAAGTAAAAGAGCGTTTCAATGATAAGAGACGAACAGAAATTACAATTGGCGGTATGGAATTTATTGAAGATGAAGATTTAATTCCTGAGCAAAATATTGCAATTACGTTAACTCATAACGGTTATATTAAGAGGTTACCAGCTTCTACGTACAAAACACAGAACCGTGGGGGACGTGGTGTACAAGGAATGGGTACGAATGATGATGACTTTGTTGAACACTTATTAACAACGTCTACTCATGATCATATTTTATTCTTTACAAACAAGGGTAAAGTATACCGTACGAAAGGATATGAAATCCCAGAGTATAGTCGTACTGCAAAAGGGCTACCAATTATTAACCTATTAGGGGTAGATAAGGGTGAGTGGATCAATGCCATTATTCCAATTCGTGAATTTGGTGACGACCAGTTCTTATTCTTTACAACGAAACAAGGTATTTCTAAGAGAACGCCACTTTCATCATTTGCAAATATACGTACGAACGGTTTAATTGCAATTTCGCTTCGTGAAGAAGATGAAGTGATTTCTGTACGTTTAACATCTGGCGATAAAGATATTATCGTAGGGACAAGCAACGGTATGTTAATTCGCTTCAATGAACAAGATGTACGTTCTATGGGCCGTAATGCAGCTGGTGTAAAAGCTATTACATTAGGCGAAGAGGACCAAGTAGTAGGTATGGAAATTGTTGAAGAAGATACGAATGTCTTAATTGTAACGAAAAACGGGTATGGTAAGCGTACTCCAGTTGAAGAGTATCGACTACAAAGCCGTGGTGGTAAAGGTCTTAAAACTTGTAACATTACAGATAAAAACGGTAAGTTAGTAGCGGTTAAGTCTGTAACAGGTGAAGAAGACATCATGCTAATTACAGCCGCAGGCGTTATTATTCGTATGCCGGTTGATCAAATCTCTCAAATGGGACGTAATACACAAGGTGTTCGTCTAATTCGTTTAGAGGATGAGCAAGAGGTAGCGACAGTAGCAAAAGCACAGAAAGATGAAGAAGAAGAATCTAATGAAGAGGTTTCTTCTGAAGAATAAGAGGGTGGATTTTCCCCCCCTCTTATTTTTTTATAATAATACTTGCATAGTGATAGCAAAGTCTATATAATAGGCAGAGTCAGCAAATGAGAGATACAAATTATCTTGAAAAACTTGTTGACGAAAATAATATACTATGATATATTATAAAAGTCGCTGAAAC
>NZ_QPEL01000090.1:0-13826 GCF_008368965.1 Bacillus sp. AY2-1
ATAAACATAAGAAAGGATCTATATATATATAGAGATCCTTTCTTATGTTTATAATTTACTAGACTGTAACCCCTGAATAAACGGAACTACTTCAGGATTTACAAGTGAAGACAAATCACCTAATTCTTTTCCTAAATAAGCTGCTTTAATAACACGGCGCATCACTTTAGAATTACGTGTTTTCGGCAAATCTTCTACAACGTGGATGTCTTTAGGACACAACGCTTTTCCAATATGAGAGTTTACTAAACTCATTAATTCTTTCTTTAATTCTCCTGTGAATGTTACATGGTCTCTTAATACTACGAAACAATGACAAACTTCACCTTTTACTTCATCAGGTACACCAATTGCAGCAGCTTCGATTACATCGTTATGTTTCACAAGAATAGATTCATATTCAGCAGGTCCAATACGTTTACCTGCAATATTTAACGTATCGTCTGAACGCCCTGTGATGATATATTGTTCACCATCGTAAATGACCCAGTCACCGTGGACCCATTTATTTTCAAAACGCGACCAATATGTGTTTACGTAACGTTCATCATCTTCCCAGAAGCTTTTCGTCATACCTACCCAAGGTTTCTCTAAGCATAATTCTCCGACTTCATCTCGAATTGGTTTACCTTGATCATCCAGTACGACAGCTGCCATTCCTGGTAAAGATGCATTAAAACTAATCGGTGCTATTGGCTTAATAAGAACATTACCGAAAATCCCACCAGAGATTTCAGTTCCACCTGAGTAGTTACAGATTGGTACATTTCCTTTTCCAACTGTTTCAAACAGCCACATCCATGGATCAGGATTCCAAGGTTCTCCTGTTGATGCGAATACTTCCAAACTCTTTAAAGAATGTTTATTGACATACTTATCACCTTTTGCCATTAATGCTCGTATTAACGTTGGTGAAATACCTAGATGAGTAATTTCATATTTATCAACTGTCTCCCATAACCGGTCTGCTTCTGGGAAGTCTGGAACACCTTCGTACATAACCATCGTTGCTCCATTAATGAGTGAACCGAATAATAGAAATGGCCCCATCATCCAGCCCATATCAGTTACCCATAATACACGATCATCTTGTTTAATATTCATTCCAAATCCTGCATCAAAAGCTGCTTTCAAAGGAAATCCTGCATGCGTGTGTACTGTTCCTTTCGGCTTACCAGTCGTTCCTGATGTATAAATGAGCATTAATGGATCATCACTTTGCATTTCTTCGGCATGTATGAATGGTTTTTCTTTTTCTAGCGTACTCCACGAAAAGTCATAGTTATGTGGTGTAAAATCATTTCCTGCATGACGAACGATTACCACTTTTTCAACAGTTGGGCAATGTTCACAAGCTTTATCTACTTCATCTTTTAAAGAAACAATTTTTCCTCGGCGTGAAAATCCATCTGCGGTAATAATCATTTTTGAACCTGCCGCTTGCACACGTGTCATGACTGCATCAGACGCAAAGCCTGAGAATATTGGTGAAATAATTGCACCGATTTTCATTACAGCTAGCATCGCAACAACTGTTTCTGGAATCATCGGCATATAAATTGTTACACGGTCACCTTTCTCAATACCCGCGTGTTTCAAACCATTTGCAACACGGCTTACCCAGTTATCAAGCTCTTCATATGTAAATGATTTTGAAGTTCCATTTTCCCCTTCGTACTGAAGTGCTGGCTGTATTCTCGTTTCTTCATCCGCAAGCCAGCGGGATAAAGCTGATTCTACAACGTTACATGTTCCGCCATTATACCACTGTGCAAACGGTGTACCATTTTCTAAATCTAACACTTCTGTATAAGGTTTCATCCATTGATAGCCTACTGCTTTTTCTGCCTCTCCCCAAAACCAAGCTGTTTCCTCAATAGATTTATTATAAAAAGTTTCATAGTCTTCATATCCCAATGATTTCATCCAACCATATAAACGTGTTTTTTCCTTATACTCTTCTGTTGGAAACCAAACTGCTTGTTTCAATGTTTTCCCCTCCTTAACTTTTTGAGCAAGAAAGCCCTAAATAGGGCTTTTAAACTGGATATACAGGATGTTTACGATCCGTGAATACTTGATATTTACTCATATACATTTCGAAACGTCCTTTTAACTCTTCACGTAAATTGTTTGGATGAACAATACCATCAATCACCATCTCTGATGCTAAGTGGTATATATCAATATCTTTCTTATACTCTTCACGTTTTTCAGCAATGAAGCTAGCGCGCTCTTCTTCTGGTAAAGCTGCAATTTTATTTGCATATACAGCATTAACCGCAGCTTCTGGACCCATTACCGCAATAGAGGCTGTCGGTAATGCCAGGCAGCAATCTGGTTCAAATGCTGGACCTGCCATCGCATATAAACCAGCGCCATATGCTTTACGAACAACGATAGAAATCTTCGGTACAGTTGCTTCACTCATTGCAGAAATCATTTTTGCACCGTGGCGAATAATACCAGCACGCTCTACTTTTGTACCAATCATAAATCCTGGTACATCCGCAAGGAATAATAATGGAATATGATATGCATCGCATAAATTAATAAACTTAGCAGCTTTATCAGCTGAATCGTGAAATAATACACCGCCCTTCATACGCGGCTGATTTGCAATAATACCAACTGGCTTACCATCAATACGTGCTAAGCCTGTAATTAGCTCTTGAGCAAATAATTTTTTTACTTCATAGAATGAACCTTCATCAATAACTCTATTAATGAGATCTTTCATATTGAAAGGAGCATTTTGATTTTCTGGAATGATTTGTTCTAACGTTTTATCGAATTGTTTCGGTTCTTGAGGTGTAACCAATGGAGTCTTTTCTAAGTAGTTGTTTGGAAAATATGAAATGTATTGTCTTGCTTGTGTAATCGCATCTTCTTCTGTCTTACATAAAACATCTCCGCATCCTGATACAGAGCAATGCATACGAGCTCCGCCCATCTCTTCTAAAGTTACCTTCTCACCGATAACCATCTCAGCCATACGAGGAGATCCTAAATACATAGATGCATTTCCTTCTACCATCATTACAACGTCACAAAAGGCTGGAATATATGCACCACCAGCAGCAGAAGGTCCAAATAATAAACATACTTGAGGAACTTTACCTGATAATTTCACTTGATTATAGAAGATTCTTCCTGCACCGCGGCGCCCTGGGAACATTTCTACTTGATCTGTAATACGCGCTCCAGCAGAGTCGACTAAATAAAATAACGGAACACGTAATTTTTCAGCTGTTTCTTGAATACGTAAAATCTTTTCAACTGTGCGTGATCCCCATGATCCAGCTTTTACAGTAGAATCATTAGCCATTACACACGCAGTACGACCATGTATTTTACCCGTTGCAGTTACAACGCCGTCCGCAGGTAAGCCTGTTTGTTCACAGTTAGCAAATAATGCATCTTCTACATATTCGCCATTATCAAATAGAAGCGCTAAACGATCTCGAACAAATAATTTTCCTTTTGCTTTATTTTGTTCATGATATTTCGGTGCCCCGCCTTGTTTAATCGTTTCAACACGTTCTTCAAATGAATTAGATTGTTGTTTTTGGTCTAACATATTTACTCCCCCTTATACATCGGTTTACGTTTTTCTTTGAATGCCTGTAATCCTTCTATTCGATCTTTCGTATGGATTACACCTTCATACGCTTGTTTTTCCATTTGTAATCCGGTATGTAAATCAACTTGAATACCATTTGAAATTGCCTCTTTTGCTAATCGAACAGCAATAGGTCCATTACTAGCAATTTTCTCTGCTATTTCAATCGCTTTCTCTTCAAGTAAATTAGCTGGTACAACAAATTCTACTAAACCATATTCTTTTGCTTCTTGCGCTGAAATACGTCTACCTGTATAAATTAATTCTTTCGCTCTACCAACTCCAATTAATCTTGGTAAGCGCTGTGTACCACCTGCTCCTGGTATAATTGCAAGTGTCGTTTCAGTAAGACCAAGACTTGCAGATTCAGCAGCAATTCTAAAATCACAAGCTAAACTTAATTCCGTACCACCACCAAGTGCGATTCCATTTATAGCAGCAATAACTGGCTGTGGTAATTGTTCAACCATCTCCATAGTAGTGCGAATCATACTAACAGCATGACGAACTTGTTCCTCATTCATATCGGCACGCTCTTTTAAATCTGCACCAGCACAAAATGCTTTTTCACCAGCACCAGTCAAAATAACTACACGTGCGCTTGAATCTTCACTTATTTGAGTTAATATAGTTTGTAATTCATCTAATAATGCCAAAGATAATGAGTTTGCTTGTCTCGCACGATTTAACGAAATCTTTACTACGTGAGGTGTTACGTAATCAACGGAAATGTTTTGTAATTGTAGCATCTACTCACCTACTTATCGTTTTATGTTGAAGCGCTCTATACACATGACTCGGTAATTGGATATTTAACTTACTTTGAATAAATTGACTAGCTCTCAATAACTTTTCTTCGTCTATATTCGTTTGGACTCCTAATTTATGGAGCATATGTACTAGGTCATCAGTAGCAACATTACCTGATGCTCCTGGTGCATAAGGGCAGCCCCCGAGTCCACCACAAGAACTATCAAACGTTGTAATACCGTATTCTAATGATTTAACTACATTCGCTAGAGCCATTCCATACGTATTATGAAAATGCATTGCAAACTGCGAAGCATCATACTTCTTTAATAGGTGTTCTAATACTTGTTCTACTTGTAATGGATTCGCTACACCGATTGTATCCCCAAGAGAAACTTCATAAATGCCGTATGAAAATAGTTGATTACATAATTCGTCAACTGCTGTAGCACTTATATCCCCTTCATAAGGACATCCAAATACAGTAGAAACATAGCCTCTTACCTTTTTCCCTTCGAATAATGCCTGTTTTGTTATATCTTCAATTACAACTAATGCTTCTTTAATCGATTTATTAATATTACTTTTATTATGAGATTCACTTGCTGATAAAAAAACATTCACCTCATCTACATTTTGCAAAAAAGCTCGTTCCAAACCATTTTGATTCGGAACAAGCGCAGCATATGTAACATTTGGATCCCTTTTCAGCTCAGAAAATACATCATTTGCATCTGCTAATGCAGGGACCCATTTTGGGTGAACGAATGAGGAAACTTCAACATACGACAATCCTGCTTCTGTAAGTAGTTGAATCCATTTTACTTTATCTTTTGTGCCAACAATCTTTTTTTCATTTTGTAAGCCATCACGTGGCCCGACTTCTTTAATGACAGCAAAATTAGGTAGTTTCAATTCGCTTCCCCCTATATCTCCCTATTCAATTTCTAATAATACATCTCCTTCATTTACAAAATCGCCTTCTTGCACATTAATTTTCATAACTGTGCCGGCTTCTTCTGAAATGATTGGAATTTCCATTTTCATAGATTCCAAAATGACGACATCCTGCTCTTCCTCTACTGTATCTCCTACTCCTACAACAATCTTCCAAACGTTTCCTGCCATCGATGCGTATACTTTCGTCATCATTTTTTCCCCCTTAATATTGTTAAATCTTATTTTTTAACGAGTTGTTTCGTTACAAAACCCGTTGTATAAATACCCTCTTTGAACACTTCGTCTTCCAAAACTTGCAGTAGCATTGGCGTGTTCGTTTTAATACCTTCTACTTTTAATTCTTCTAGAGCATCATGTAATTTCGAAATTGCTTCTTCACGAGTCTCGCCATGTGCAATGACTTTCGCAATCATTGGATCATAGAAAGGTGTAATCGTTACATGATTTTCTAAGAAGTGATCGATCCGTACATTTGACGGTAATGTTAAATTTGTAATTTTCCCAGGTGATGGGAAGAATGTTTTCGGATCTTCTGCATAAATACGAGCTTCAATGGCATGACCACTACGTTTTACATCATCCTGAGTAAATGATAGTTTCTCTCCACTTGCGATAAGAAGTTGCTGTTCTACAAGGTCTAATCCCGTAATTTCTTCTGTCACTGGATGCTCTACTTGTAATCTCGTATTCATCTCTAAGAAATAGAAGTTCTTCTGATCATCTACAAGAAACTCAACTGTACCTGCATTTATATAGCCAAGTGCTTTGGCAGCTTGTACAGCAACTTCTCCCATTGCCTTTCGTGTACCTTCATCTAAAAATGGTGAAGGTGCTTCTTCGATTACTTTTTGATTTCGGCGCTGCACCGAACATTCACGCTCCCATAAATACACTGTGTTACCATGTGTATCTGCTAAAAGCTGAATTTCAATATGATGCGCGTCTGCTATATATCGCTCTAAATACATTTCTCCGTTACCAAAAAAGTTTTGCGCTCTTGTTTTATTACTTTCAAACGCTTTGGTGAGCGTTTGCTCAGTTTCCATCAACTGCATACCAATGCCTCCGCCGCCTGCGGATGCCTTAAGCATTAATGGATAACCAATTTGTTTTGCAATTTCAATTGCTTCTTCAGCAGTTTCAATATTTGTAGTAATACCTGGGACTACTGGGACATCTGCTGCTTGCATTGCGATACGTGATTCGATTTTACTTCCCATCTTCGTAATGATTTCTTCTGAAGGACCGATAAATACGATTCCTTCTTCTTTGCAGCGAACCGGAAAAGACGGATTCTCTGATAATAAACCATAACCCGGATGAATCGCTTCTGCATTTGTCTTCTTAGCTATTTCAATAATTTTTTCAAGGTTTAAATAACTTTCTTGAACACGTGGTCCACCTACTAAGTAAGCTTCATTTGCCATCTTCACATGAAGGGCATTTTCATCTGCTTCAGAATAAATAGCAACAGTGCGAATGCCAAGTTTTTGACAAGTTTTCATAATACGAACAGCGATTTCCCCGCGATTCGCAATTAATATTTTTTGAAACATAGTGATTCCTCCCTTTTATCTACATCCTAAATGTCTAGCAATTACGAGACGTTGAATTTCAGAAGTTCCTTCACCAATTTCTAATAGCTTCGCATCACGAATATGTCGTTCAACTTCATATTCACGCATATAGCCATATCCACCATGAATCTGTACTGCTTGATTCGCAATACGACTTGCTGCTTCCGATGCGAATAGTTTTGCCATAGCCGCTTCTTTACCGAAAGGTTTATCGTTATCTTTTAACCAAGCTGCTTTATGTACTAAATTACGAGCTAACTCTACTTCAGTCGCCATATCAGCTAATTTAAATTGAATCGCTTGGAAATTAGAGATTGACTTTCCAAATTGTTGACGTTCTTTCGCATATTGCAATGCACGTTCAAAGGCTGATTGTGCAATACCAACTGCCAATGCTGCGATTGAAATACGCCCTCCATCAAGTGTATATAAAAATTGTTTAAAACCTTTATTTACATCACCAAGAATATTTTCTTTCGGTACACGAACACCATCAAGTACGATTTCACAAGTATTAGAAGCACGAACACCCATCTTATCGTAAGGACTAGAAATCGTTAACCCTTCACTCGTAGTAGGCACGATAAATGCCGAAATGCGTTTTCTACCATTCTCTTCAATGCCGTTGACAGCGGTTACAATAATTGTGTTTGCATACTCTGCGTTTGTAATCCAACACTTCTCACCACTGATTACATACTCATCGTCATCTAATACCGCTTTCGTTTGAGTGCCACCTGCATCAGATCCAGCATTCGGCTCCGTTAATCCGAAGGCACCTAATGTTTTACCTGACGCCATTGGAACTAAATACTTTTGTTTTTGTTCTTCTGTACCGAAATAATAAATTGGAGAAGCACCTAATGAAATTGTTGCAGCATAGCTTAAACCAGTGCCACCACAAGCGCGACCAATTTCTTCAACTGCTAACGCATACGATACTGTATCGCCACCTGAACCTCCATACTCTTCTGGGAATGGGATGCCTAATAATCCTAGTTCGCCCATTTTTTGAAATGTTTCATATGGAAACTCTGCAGTTTTGTCATAATATACAGCTTTCGGTGCGATTTCCTTTTCAGCAAAGTCACGTACCATTTCTTTAATCATTTGTTTTTCGCGAGTTAGAGTAAATTCCATTCCGCTACACACCCCTTATCGAATATTGAGTTTCGACAGCGTGCGAGTTTCTACTACAAACATAACAACTTAAAAGACAAGAACATTAGTTAGATAATTGCTATAATTCTGTCATAACTTAATTTTAAAACAGATTCTGTACTAATGCACAAAAAAATTCCTACATTGTTCTACAACAACATAGGAAGTTTTGTGTCGAATTATGTAATTTATTGTTTAATAATCTCTACCTTTTCCCGAATCAGAAATTTCTACTAAGGCTTCAGGGTATGGTTCGAAATACGTTTGTCTTAATAAATACTTTTCATCAAATCGAATGGCCCATGATTTTAAAATTGTAAGTAAACTACTAAGCGGTATTTTCTTTTCTGCATACTTTTGTAACAGTTCTATAAAATGATCTTTTTCTTGTTTTTTTAGCTTTGTTTTAAAATATCCAAAAATGTGCTCGCATACATTTACATTCGATGTATAACGGGGTGTGCGCATAAATAATTCATATAAAGTCTTCTCATAGTTTTCAAATACCACTTCAATCTTTTCATTTTTGTGATTTGCAATTATACGCCCTAATTCCTTTTGTTTCACCTGATTATATGCCATAAATAAATATTTATTATCCGACTGAAACGATACAAGGTCTTTCATATTTTTATTATGTTTAATCATTTTGTAATATGCGATTGTAAATAGCCTTGTAAAGAAATGCTCTCTAATAATAAAATTCGACAATCTACCTTCCTCTTCAATAGGAAGATGCGAAAATTTTTTTACTACTGCTCCGCCAAATAAGCCAGCTCCTTTTCCCTTTGCTGGCGCTTTTTCAAAACCAGAATAAATTTTCACATCACGCGTACCACAACTTGGTGAACGATTCTTTAAAATAAAACCATCCACATCCGATATCGTTTGTAAAAAGTCATTTGAAAACTGCTCCATTTTTCCAGTTACATCTTCTCGTGTCGACGGTTGCACAAGTCTATTCTCACCATTTTCTTCTACAATTCGTATCGTTTCACGAGGAGTCCCCAATCCAATCTCGACTTCTGGACAAACAGGTATAAATGTAACAAATGGCTGCAAATTTCGTATTGTTACATCTGGAATCATCTCTCCATTATATCGACAGGCATCAAATTCTAAACATTTACTTACAACGATTGTTGGTTTTGCAAATTGTCGCATCTCATTACCTCCTTAGTGCTAGTCCGTATACTATAAATTGTACTAAGATTAACATTTTAAGCAAAGTTTGATTCATTTATTTTTATGAGAAATATATATCCAATGATATATTAACAATCATTCAACTCTATTTTCAATAAATGTGCGCCCTTTTATACTGGTTTAGATATTGTGAAATGAATAATACACAGATGCTCCGGAGAAATTAATGATTAAGAAAGGAGGGAATTGTTATGAAAAAGAAATTATCATCTATTTTAAGTGTTTTAGCACTCTCTATTATGTTTTTAGGTACATCTGCGCAAGCTGAATACGATGGAAATAATATGAATAGAGTGAATAACACTGATATTTCAACTCGAGTAAATGACAATAATTTAGACAGAGTTAATAATGATGTAAGAACTCGAAATGTAAATACAACAAATGATTTAAATGATAATCGTGATAGAAATAATAATTGGGCTTGGCTTGGTTTATTAGGACTAGCAGGATTATTAGGTCTTAGAAGAAGAGACAAAGAAACACGCTGATTTAGAATGTTTTTAGTAAACAAGTACTTATTTATCAAAAATATATAACGAAAATAAATCGCCTTTTTAAAGGCGATTTATTTTTACTTAAAAAGTAATGTATGTAATTCACACTTCGACGATTAAATTCGTGGAGTTAATCCATACAATATAAATTGAATCGTATTTTCAATTTCTGCTTCATCATTCCATTTTTCTTCAGGCAATAATAAAAATCGTGTTAATAATAAACCTAATACAGCTGATAAAGTAAGACGTAGTACGGAAGATGGTGGTATCTCAATAATTTCCCCTTCTTCTTGAAATTTCACAATCAACTTTTTGAAATGTGAAAACAGTTCTGTTTCTACTAATTGTTGTATTTCATTTTTCAGTTCTGGTTGGAATGGTACTTCTTGAATTAATATTTTTATCATAGGAAAGTGTTTTTGAGCAAATTTAAATCTATTATGAATTACAACCCTTAAAAGTCCTTCGTACGATTCATACTCCGATTTAAATATTTCTTTTGCAAAGGTTTGTACGAAAAATGGTGCAGCAAACTTAGTTAAAGTTGGCATTACGACCGCTAGTAATAAATCTTTTTTCGTCTTATAGTAGCGGAAGATTGTTCCTTCCGCTACACCAGCCCGTTTTGCAATTTCACTTGTTGAAGTTGAAGCGTATCCTTTTTCTCCAAACATATCAACAGCCGCCTCTAATATTCGCATTTGACGTTCATTTCGTTTATCCGTATTAGTTGCAGCTATTAATTCCTCCAGCCAATCCTTCTGCATTTATAAAGCTCCTTTTTGTCATTATTATATTTTGCGATGTTTCTTTAAAGCAAATACATTTCCTACTGCAAATAATATTGAAAAAAGTAATAATACAGTAAGATCTAATGCAATCTCTGTAAACCCTTGATTCCGAATCATCACTTGTCTCATTGCGTCAGCGCCGTATGTGAGTGGAAATACTTTTCCTAACATTTGTAGCCACTTATTCATAGATTCCATTGGAAACAATCCAGAAAAGAAGATTTGTGGCACAATAACAAGCGGTATAAATTGAATCATTTGAAATTCATTATTTGCGTATGCCGATAAAAACGTACCTAATGTTAGTGCAGTTAAAGAGAGCATACATGTAATAAGTAGCGTTAGCCATATGGATCCAGCTACGTATAAATCTAAAATATAAACGGAAAAACTTACGATAATAATGGATTGTATAAAGGCAAAGATTCCAAAACCAATAATATAACCTGCGACTATTTCCCATCTTCTTACTGGGGTGGATAATAACCTTTCTAGCGTACCACTTAAACGTTCTCTTACGAAAGATACACCTGATAATATAAATACAAAGAAAAATGTAAAGAAACCAATTAATACAGGACCAAGCCCATCAAACATCGTAAAGTCTTTAGAGCCATGTAAATAATTTACTTCAGGTTTCATAATTGATACTTCATTGTTCTCTATGCTTTTTTGCAATACTTGAAGTACAGCACGATTTTTTGACGAATCACTACCTTCCAACAGAAGTTTCATTTTTCCATTCTCTATTCGAAGTACTGCATCTACCGTTTGTTTTTCCAACTCAGAAATCGCCTTTTCTTTACTGTATTCATAAATTGATGCTTCTTGATCTTTCATCACTTTTACTATTTGAGCGGGCATATCAACAACAGCAATTTGAGGTATATAGTCTTTCTGTGTAAACACTAGCGATAATAGCCACAGTAATAACATCGGTGCCCCAAACATCATCGCTAACGAACGCTTATCTCGAAAAAATTGGCGAATAATACGAATGATTACACCAGTAACTCTCATGATGGCACCACCTCTTCTAGCAAAAAGACATCTTCAATCCGTCCAGATGACACGCGTTTTTTCAATTCTTCAGTTGTTCCAACCGCAACTAGCTTCCCTTCTCTAATTAATCCTAGACGCTCACAAAATTCAGCTTCATCCATAATGTGCGTCGTTACAATAATCGTTGTGCCTTTCTTTTTAAGGTCATAAAATTTTTCCCAAATCGTTTTTCTAAGAAGCGGATCTATCCCCACTGTAGGCTCATCTAAAATTAATATTTCTGGTTCATGGAGGAGTGCTATTGCTAATGATAAACGTTTTTTCATTCCACCTGAAAATTGTTGTACTTGCTTTTTCATATACTGTGATAATTGTACAAGTTCAAAAACCTCTGCAATTCTTTTCTTTTTACGTTTTCCCTTTAGTCCATACATCGTTGCTATAAAATCTGCATTTTCATATGCTGACAATTCTTCGTATAATGCATCCGCCTGGGCCATATAACCAATTCTTTTCATTTCATTTAAATTAGGCATATTAGTATTATTAACAAGCACTTCACCTTTCGTTGCCTCATTAATACCTGCAATCATTTTAATGAGCGTTGTTTTCCCCGATCCAGAAGGTCCAACAAAACCAAAAATCTCTGCTTTTTCAACTTGCAATGAAAGATTGTGTAACACTTCTTTTTTTCCAAAACTTTTTGATACAGTCCGTAAAATAATGGAAGGTTGTTGCACGTTTCATCCTCCTTTTTCAATAAAATGAGTAAGTACTCACTTTTATTTTACCCTTGCTTAATTATATGTCAAACTTCATTGATTAGTATGTATGTTCAATCAACGATATGAAACAATGAAACAGAGTCGACATTAGCATTTCATTTCCTAAAGTCGACTCTGTTTCATTTAAACTATAAATTTCACTTTACGTTTTTAAATTCATATACTTCCGAATTCTAGCAACATCTAAAGAATATTCAATAACTAATTGCTGTAACGGTAAAATAACTGTGTCAGGATATAAATGTGCATATTGTAATGTTTCTGCATATTTTTCTAACCTTTTTTCTAAATACTTTATTATTTGATCAGGATGACTTACTAATAAACATTTACAATAATAATGTATTTGTTCCTCAATCGCCGTGTATTCTTCAATTTCATATTCTTTATGCATGTGTACACCCCTTTAAGTTTTTTACATGAATTACTTATCACAATTTTCACTCGACAAATTTTAAGTTTTTTGATTATTTACACTATAACAAACACTCAGGGTCAAATTTTGTTACTTTATGTAACGTAGAAAATTTTTAACAAAATTGTAATGTTAACTCCTGCAAAATACATAAAACACCTTTACCGATTATTGTATAAAAAAATCGTACAACTTAATTTAGCTGCACGACTACAATTTCTGGCCTGTTCAAAATTCTTTGCGGAATGATACTATTTCCTAATCCTCTACTCACTACCATTGATGTATTTTGTTCTACATATAAACCTGCTGTATATTTAGGTAAAACACCTTGATTTGGCGCGACTAATCCTCCGATAAATGGCAATCTAACTTGCCCTCCATGAGCATGTCCCGATAAAACCAAATCCAATCTCTCATTCGTATATTCCTTTATAAATTCAGGCCTATGGGATAATAATACATTATATCTATCTGGCTGCATTTCAATTTTCGCTTTTTTAATTTCATCTATTATAATATTTCCTTCATCACCGTTTCCAGTAACAAACTCTGGATCATCAATACCTAGCAAGTTTATTTCTTGCTCACCCTTTCGAATGCCCACATGTTCATTCCTTAAAACATTGACATCATATTTCTTCAACTCTTTTTCTAAATTGTTATACTTTCCAGACCATTGTTCATGGTTTCCTGTCACAAAATATACAGGATACTTCTTTACAATTTCTCGTATTAATTGCATACTAACTTCTGCATCATATGATTTACTGTCAATTAAATCACCAGTAATCGCAATAATATCTGGATCTATGCTTTTAATTTTTTGAATTAACACATCTTGATTATCGCCAAATTGTTTATTGTGTAAGTCTGAAATTTGTAGAATTTTATACCCTTTAAAAGAGGAGGGTATTTTACTAGAGGTTATTTTAACCTCAGTTATACTTATTAAATTGTTCTGTAAATATAAAAAGATTGTAAAACCTACTACTATACAAACTATTAATCTTTTTTTTCATATTTTCTCCTTTATATTCTCATCAAACACTTCTAT
>NZ_QPEL01000091.1:0-17355 GCF_008368965.1 Bacillus sp. AY2-1
GTTATACTTATTAAATTGTTCTGTAAATATAAAAAGATTGTAAAACCTACTACTATACAAATAATCATTACGATTCTATTAATCTTTTTTTTCATATTTTCTCCTTTATATTCTCATCAAACACTTCTATATGCTAACTGAATTATATTATACTTTCTTGAAATTTGTTTAAATTAATAAAATAATACAGTACATAGAATTTCATATGAGATACGTCATATATATTCGTTATATTTTTACTTTTACCTTTTTAATAATAAGAACACAAAAACGACTCTTATCACACGAAAAGAGTCGTTTTCTAACTTTATACTTTTAATACTTTTATGTTAAAAATGCGAAAACTAAAATACTATTACCTAAGAGCCTTAACTATAACTTCAGTTGCCTCTGCAATGAGTTGATTATCATAGGTAGCCTCTTTCTCATCTTTACTAGATAAAATTGCGATGATAACTGGTGCTCTATTTGGAGGCCAAACGATAGCAATATCATTTCTTGTCCCGTAACTGCCAGCACCTGATTTATCTCCAACTACCCAGTCAGTTGGTACGCCTGCACGAATAAGTTTGTCCCCTGTAGCATTTCCTTTCATCCACTCTGTAAGAATGTTACGTTTTTCAGCTGGAAGTGCATTTCCGACCGTAAAAGCTTTAAGATTCGTAGCAATTGCTTTCGCTGTACTAGTGTCACGAATGTCTCCTGGAATAGCTTCGTTTAATTCTGTTTCAAAGCGATCAGACATAGTAATCCGATCCCCCATCTGCCTAAGCGCTTTTTCATATCCTTTAGGTCCGCCTATTTTATTAAATAAAATGTTCCCTGCAGTATTATCACTTGAACGAACAGCAGCCTCAGCAATTTCTCCTAGTTTCATTCCAGTATCTACATGTTTCTCTGTAACAGGTGAATAATCCACTAAGTCTTCTTTCGTAAATGTAATCACTTCATTTAATGTATCAATTGAGTTTTGCTGTAGTAATACTCCTGCCGCTAAAGCCTTGTAGGTTGATGCGAAGGCAAATCTTTCATTAGATCGATAAGAGATTGTTTGATTTGTACCAGTATCAATCGCATATACACCTAATCGAGCATTAAATTTCTTCTCAAGTTGAGAGAACTCTTTATGCGTCGCCTGATTTTTATGTTTCACATGTCCAGTCTTTTCTTTCGCTTCAACTTGCAGTGACCCTCCTGTAAAAGCTTCTAGGCTTGTAAGACTTAAACCTAATATACCAACGCATATTCCTATTTTTAGCATCCTCTTATTTTTCAAAACCATCATTCCTTCCAAATTTTTAGCACCTTTTTATACGTACACATAATAGACAATCATCGAACCAAACTTGTTCCATAAACTGAAAAAATTTATAGCTAGTATGAGAGTTATTAACAAAATAAGAGATAGTAGCTATGATCGCCGCTATCTCTTATTTCACATTTCATTTTTTTACTTATAAATGGCTTTATATGAACAGGGTCTCTTCCCTGAGAAAAGTACTCTAATTTTGCTTAGAGCTACTTGTACTAGTAGCTTCACCATGTATACGTTGCTGTTTTAAATCAAAGTATACATCTAAAATTTCCTTTCCAATTATAGAATTAATTCCATTTTTATCATCATGGAGCCATGGAACTACTACGGAAAATGCTACTTCTGGATTATCATATGGAGCATATCCAACTAACGTTAAGTTATAGCATTCCATACGTTCTCCTTTTGCATTTCTGCCAATTGGGTCATCTCCACCATATACAGTTTGGGCTGTTCCTGTCTTTCCTGCTGGTTTATATGGCGCATTTTTGAAATACTTCACGCCAGTTCCATCACCTTCTTGAAATACCCATCTAAACCCTTCTTTTATCCGATCGATATGTTCTTTCTTCATATCAATTCGATTTAATACGACAGGCTCTATGGAACGTATAACATTACCAACCTCTTCTTTTATTGATTGTTCTCGTATTTCTTGTACAATTTGAGGTTGCATTCTATAACCGCCATTCGCAATCGTTGAAATATATTGCGCTAATTGCAACGGCGTATACGTATCATACTGACCGATAGAAAAATCTAGTAAAAACCCCGGTTGACTATCTACTTTTCTCGTTTGTCCAATTATTTCATTCGGTAAATCAATACCTGTTGGGACGCCTAAACCAAATTGCTTGAAATAATAGCGCATCGTATCAAATGCTCCTTGTTTAATATCCAATGAGCCATTTGGTACGTAATTAACTCCCGCAATTTTTAAAGCTGTCTGGAACATGTATACATTCGAAGATACTTGTAAAGCCCGTAAATCATTAATATTACCAAATCCGGATACATTCCACGATTTCTTAGCTTGTGTACCTTTAAATTTCATCGGCGCGTCATAAAATTGATCCCCTGGATGTATTGCCCCTGTCTCATATCCAGTTAATAAAGTAGCACCTTTTACAGCTGACCCTAGCTCATACGAAGTTGTCATGTTACCTAATGCCAAATCCTCAACCTCTATTTTCCCTTCTTTTTCTACAATCTTTTTGCCTGCCATAGATAAAATTTGTCCGTTATTTGGATTCGTCATGACAACAAAAGCTCGATCGAGCAGTGGCTCTGAACGCTTAAAAGCTCTCAAGTTTTTCTCTATACTTTCTTCCACTTTCTTTTGTAATTCCATATCAATCGTTAATGTTAAACTATTACCACTTTTTCCTTTAGAGATTATTTCTGTGCTAACAATGTTTCCTGATTTGTCAGTAATATTTTTCACTTCTTCTTTTGTGCCGTGTAATACATCTTCATATCGTTGTTCAATATAACTTTTTCCGACACGATCATTACGGTTATATCCACGTACTAAATAAGAATCTAAATTTTCTTTCGGTAATCCTTCTTCACTACTCGTAATATTTCCTAATACAGAACGAAATAAATTACCGTTTACATAATTACGTTCCCAATCAACAGTTGCATCTACTCCTGGAAAATTCCCAAGATTTTCGCTTATCCGCGCATACTCTTCATCTGTTACATCTTTTTTAATAATTTGTGGTGTTAATTGATAACCTGAACTCATTTTACTTTTAATAGCTAACACCTTTAAATCTTGTGCTGTTAATTCTGCTAATTCTACCTCTGTAACGCGACCTCGTCTTAAGTCTTCTATTTTTTTATCTAACTCTTTCCCCTCTATACCCTTTTCCTTAAACTTTTCTATATCTTTCTTAGTAATCTTTGTTTCCGCACGTTTCGAATTCAACTGCATCCAAAAATCTTTTTTATCGATATCTGTTAATTTATTTATATCTTGTTCAGGCATTTCAAGTACTTTCGCCAAGTCTTTTGCTGTTTTTAAAATATCTTCACTCGTAATTCCCTTCACCCTTGTATACGTAATTGTGCGAAGAGATTTATTATTAACAACTGTGTTCCCTTCTCGATCTAAAATTTGCCCACGTGGAACTGGAATACTAGTTATTGCATTTTGACTACTTTCCACTTGATTCTTATAAGCCTCTCCCTCAACGATTTGTACTTTTGCTAGTTGCATAATAATAGCTGAGAATAGTACAAATATGCAAAGGAACATTATATTTAATCGAATAGATATATATGTCTTCTGCTTCTTGCCTTTTTGTTCTTTCATAAATCCTCCATTTAATCCTTTCAGGAATTGCTACAAATACCAAAAGCATTCCTTATATATTAGACACCGATAATCGGTTATAAATATCGCCTCAATTTTTTGCTTAACCCTTGTAAGCATCCATTCCTTTTCGTTTAGCTACAGAATTAATACCTCTCCCTTCTTGTTTTCTCTCTATTTTTTTGCCACTTGCATTAGAAGTGCTAAACTGTATAATGACTCTTATTAAACTTACATATAAACTTGCTAGTAAATTTTCATGCTAATTATTCCTTTCATCATGCTGTAATACTTAATAGACAACCTAAACAAGAAAGTTGTTCCACATTTACAAAAAAAATAATTAAATATAAGATGAAATAGGCTACATAAGGGAGGGTTATATGTTACATACAAATAGATGGAGATTTTTTGCGGTTCTTTCTATAGTAGGTTTGATTTTACTAATTTTATTAAAAATCAACTTCATTTCAATTACTATCGCAACTTCTTCAGCTGAAAGAGGAAAGATTTTTGATCAAAATGGTGTAATACTAGCTACAAATAAGAAAGTTAAGTCTCTATATTGCACTTCTAATGATGAAAAGCTATCGAAACAAGATACATCAAGCACATTAGCTTTTTTCAATCAATTTTCAAGCGAGTTTCATCATGATATTTCTACAGAGAACATAAAATCTCAATTACAACAATCTTGTAAAAAGCAGACTATGAATGATATACCGTTATACTCTGATATAACTGAGAATGAACTTGCATTCATAAACAAAAACAAACCCAATAATGTAATAATTAAAGATGAATGGATTCGATATTATCCTAAACACAAAATTGGTTCACAAGTAATTGGTTATGTAGAAAATGACCTTAATTCAAAGCATATGGCTGTTGGAAAAAGCGGGATTGAGCTGCAATATGAAAATGATTTAAAAGGAAAACCAGGTAAAACTCTTATTTTTAAATTGAAAAATAAAAAGTTCTTATGGAACATTCAAAAAGTACAAAATGGTAAAGATGTACGGCTAGCTTTAGACTCTGAGTTGCAGCAAAAGGCAGAAGAAGCATTAAGATCTCAAATTAAGAAAACACCTGATGCTAAAGCTGGTTATGCTGTAGTGAGCGATGCAAAAACTGGCGCGATTTTAACTATGGCCAACTCGGTAGTTTTTGATCCAAATATATTAAATACACATGTATCTTCTAGAAAAGAAAACATTAAATCACTTTCGCAAAATAAAGCAATTCAAAAATTAAAGTATGGTGAATCTTATGTAAATATGGCTTCTACTATAAAACCACTTACTATTTTAATTGGATTAAACGAAAAGCTTTTTCAACCTGAAGACACTTATTTAGATAAAGGTACTTTTCAGTATGATAATCAAAATAACATTACGAATGCACCTGGAACGCCAACAGGCGAGATTACACCGAGGCAGGCTATCATTAATTCATCTAACACATTTATGACAGCAAAAGTAGCTCTGCCCTTATTCAACCAAAATAATGGGAATATAGAAAAAGTGTCACATATATGGACAGATTATTTAATGCAATTCGGCCTACGTTCTAAAACCGGGATTGACTTACCCTTTGAAGAAGACGGACAATATGAATTTCATCCATCTAATAAATTTGAAAATGGGATTTCAGCTTTATTAAATGCCTCTTGGGGAGGAAATGAAGTGCATACTCCTCTTCAACTCGCTCAATATGCAGCAACTTTGGCAAGTAAAGGTGATAAATATAAACCTCAAATCGTAAGTGCGATTATTGGTCAAGATGGTAAGGAAACAAAAAAGTTTAAACCAATTTTAGAAAGTTCAAATCGTTACCCGATGAATTTTTGGAGTGTCGTGCAAGGTGGAATGAGTCAAAATATAGAGGAGATCAAAAAGTTACCCTTTAACGTCGCAGGTAAAACAGGTATTACAGGTTTTCCAAATGAGCAAGAAAGAATGATAAATCATTCTCTTTTCATTGCATATGCTCCTACTGAAGATCCACAAATTGCCGTTTCTGTCGTTATTCCTGGTAGTAATTCTGAAAAAAACATTGCCGCTCTCGTTACATCAGAAATTTTAGAGTACTGGGATACTCTTCAAAAAGAGAATAAAAACAAAGAGGAAGGTTCATTAAAGTGAACCTTCCTCTTTTACCATATAGAATCTACATTTATTATTTTCCATATACCTTCATTATTCTTTTCGAACATAAATGAATATTTAATATCAGTTAAAATGTACTCTTTCTGTACATATCCAGTATTACCATCAATTGTCGAAATTTTTATATATCCATCATTATTTACTTTTTCTGGAATCCAAGCTTTTACCATTTCATTAGATACTTCATATAAAACTTGTGATTCTCGCTTTGGTTCAGCTAAAATTTTCGTTTTATTTCCAGTAACAGTTGCATATATAAAATGCGCTTGCTTTGGTTGGTTACTTTCCGTCAATCCACTTGGTACTTTATATACTTGCTTTGTATCATTTGCAAACTCTCCCCCCATTGTAAGGGCGACTTGCAACTCATGAAAAATATCTTCATCAAACTGCAGTTCATCCTTCTTATAACTCTTCCCTTTAAATAGAACTTCATCATTTAACGCTTTATACAAGTCATTTTCATTTTTCGAGTTTATACTTTGATATAGTTCATTCATAAATTGTTTTAGTGATGGATCTTGAGCAGACTCATCTTTTGTTTTAGGCTTAATTTGAGTACTACTTTGTACCGGTGATTTATTATCATCAAGCCAAGGTTGTTGAACAATGAAAAATAACATTGTACAAACCAAAACAACTACAATAGGTAATACTTTTTTACGAAATGGTCTTTTATGTTTTACAAAATCCACTTCATTATTTTCATATATAGACTGCTTTATTTTAGAAATAAATTCTTCTTCATCTTTACGATTCTCCATTGGCCCTTTTTTTATTTTTCTATACCAGTCAGGATTTTGTTTATTGTTCATCACTACTACCCTCCCCTATTAATTTTGAAACCTTACTTCTCGCTCTACTTAATCTCGATTTTACAGTTCCAATGGATACTCCTAATGTTTCAGCCATTTCTTCATAAGATAATTCATATTTTGCGTCCAATATAATTATTTCACGGTGCTTTTTAGGTAGTTCTAATACAACCTTCCACACATCATTCATTTCTTCTTGCTTAAAAAATTCTTGTTCTGCTGACAGGGATTGCTTATCATCACTAAAAAATCCTATTAAAGATATCCTTTTAAAATAGGAGGATTTCAAATAGTTTATTGCCGTATTTCTTGTGATTTTTAATATCCACGTTTTAATAGATGACTCCTTTCGAAATGAATTCCAATTTTTAAACACCTTTATAAATACATCTTGCGTGATATCATCTGATAAGTGTGGATCTTTCGTAATAATAAATGAATAATTCCATACATCTTGCCAATAGTCTTTTATAACATAGTCCAGCTCATCATGATTACACTTTTCAATAAACGTCTGTTCCATTTCCACACCTCAAACTTATTTGAATAAACATAAAACTGCCCTCACTTTTATTATGGTTTCAATATATAGACAAGATACAAGTTTCATTTGTTCCATTGTTTATCTTTTTTCAGGCAGTATAATACTACTAAAAAACAAGTAAAGCATACAATGATAAAAATCCACTCATAAAAATCTGTTTTTTTGAATTTAACGTAAAACTCCACTTGTCCATTTCAATTTGCTATCCCCTTCTATTTACCATTAGCAATGCCAACTTTTCTAGAATCACAGCAAAAAAGCATTCTCGATTAGAAAGAATGCTTTTTTGAAATTTAATTGTTCTATATTTTTCCCAATTTATATCTTTGAGTTAAGCAAACATGTAATAAATTTAGTGAAAAAATTCACCTTATAATTAAGTATTATTTCTGAAATACATGTTTTACTTTTTCACCTGGAACGTTACTTCCTCCTCTTCCTTTTACATCTTCAATCATCATTGTAACAATCATGTCTGGTGCATTTGCATCGAAAGCTGCGAACCATCCCAGTTCTTTTCCGTCTGCTTCTTTCGACTCTTTCAGTTCTGCTGTACCAGTTTTACCAGCAAGCGTTACACCATCAACCTTTGCAATTCTCCCTGCGCCATCAGGGTCATTAATGACTTTGATTAATGCACTCTTTAATATTTCTTGATTCTTTTTAGAAATCACATTTTCTTTCCAATTCCCCGCTACTTTTGCTTCTTTTAAAAGATGTGGCGACGGAATATTCCCTTCATTCACAATCGGTGCATATGTTAATGCTAAATGAAGTGGCGTCATTAATACTTGTCCTTGTCCATAGCCCGTGTCTGCTAGTTGAATATCATTTTTTATCCCATCTTTTGCAATGATTGAAATAGGAAATTCGTATTCGATTGGTAATTTTTCATGAAATCCGTACTTTTTAAATTCATTTATATACTGATCTTTTCCCATTTTCAAAGCTTGTTGAGCAAAATAAATATTATCAGAGTACTTCATTGCCTTATCAAAATCAATTGGACTTGCATCCTTTACACGCGTTACATAGTAATTTCCCCAAGATGAATCTTTTGTCCACTTCAATCCTTGAATTTTAAATTCTTCCTTCGGATTTATTGTGTTTGTTTCCAAACCAATTGCACCTGTAATCGTTTTAAATACGGAACCTGGTACAAATGCTTGTGTGAAGCGATTCATCATTGGTAGTTTCGAGTCGTTACTCCATGCTTCTCGTTGGGCTTTCGATGCTCCTCTAACTATTATATTTGGATTATAAGCAGGGCTACTTACAAGTGCGATTGTTTCACCTGTTTTAGGATTGACCGCTGCACTAGATCCTGCTTCAGTTTTCATCTCATTAAAGATTTTTTCTTGAATTGCAGCATCAATTGTTAACGTAACATTTTCTCCTTCTTTTGCTTCTTTTTTTGTTACGTTTTTAATCTCTTTCCCATTCTCATCTTCTATAAATACGCGTCCACCCTTTTCACCACGCAATTTATTTTCTAACACTTTCTCTAAACCGGTCTTACCTACTAAATCATCTGCTTGATAACCTTGTTTTTGAAGTGATTTTAACTCCTCCGCATTCACCTTTCCTATATATCCAGTTAAGTGTGCCGCTGCTTCACCTAATGGATACGTACGAATATTTACTGGGCGAGATGAAACTCCTTCTAATTCAATATAATCATTCTGTCTAGTTCCCTCTTTTAAAACGCCAATTGGTACAAAGGAGTCTGGTTTTATCCATTTCGCTGTGAGCTTTTGTTCGACCTCTTCTATAGACATATCAAGTAATTGCGCTACTATTCCTTTCGTTTGCGCTGCTGCTTCGCCTAGTTTCTCTGGAATAATTCCAACCTCAGTTGCTTTACCATTCGTTGCAAGCCCTTTTCCATTTCGATCATATATTTCTCCTCGTTTTCCTTGCTCTATTTGCATACGTACTTTGTAATCTTTTTTCATTCCTGGGAAAATGAAGTCCGGTGTCCAATCTATTTTCCAAGATTCTTTATCTTTCACAAGTTTTGCTTCGTGGATGAATGAAACTGATCCTACATCCGTATCCATTTTAACTTCAAAAAGAAAAAGCTCTTTATCTTTCGTATTCTCTCCTTTCATTTTAACTTTTAAATTCTTAGCTCCAATCCCCTCATAGATTTTTTGATATTTTTCTGTGAATTCTTTTTTAGAAATCGATTTTTTGGCATGATCTGATAAATGATCATACATATTTGCAAATTTTCTATCATTCCATAAGTTGATATATTCTTCAAATGCTTGTTTTGGCGGTTCGTTTTTATTACATCCTACCAACATAACTGCGAAACAAACGAAAAGCAGCATCCATAATTTTTTCAATTCAATCTTCTCCCTTAGTTAAAAATGATGATTCCTTTCTTAATTAATTTATTTAATAAAAAATGTTTAACGCTTAATAGACAGTGTAAGTAAGGACATTGTTCCATATTTACAAAAAATTAATTTACGCTTAAATTGCATTGGAAGAAGGAGGTTTGTAAGCTTCTTACAAACTTAAGGAGCTCCTATATTTAGCAAACGTTATCATTATTAGTGGTGTTTTAAAACATACATTTAAAATACCTTTTAGTTCGTTTTCAAAGAAGTTTGGTTGTTGCAAATTAATTATGAATATCTAATCCAATTAGAAGAATACAATAATCAATTATCCAAAGTTAATTTCATACAAAAGCTAATAACGAGCATTAAAAAACTTTGCCTACTCTTTTAACATGGAAACATAATCTATTTATCAGAAGTCAATAATGAATAACAGGCGCTCCTAACCAGCAAAAAAAATAGACCTAATTGGAATTCATCAGAAATTAATAGATACATAAAAAACGCCATACTTTCTGTAAATTTCTACAAAAAGAATAGCGTTTTCTTATTTTACCTTTCTATATATGCTATACCGTGAGCTCCTTGATTTACAGAAGGATCTGCATTTCGATCTCCTGGATCAACTTCAATGGTATGAACATTCTTGTAATTAACTAAATCTAATACACTTATTGTCCCTGATCTAAGGTTAGAAACATATCCAACCGTTCCGTCCGTAGAAGAACGCATTTTAATTGGGAGTAAATCTACTTCTATTGTACCTAACATATTTAACGATTCTCCATCAAGAACAGAAACATACCCTGGTGCTGGAGAAAACATACTTCTTGTTCTCTCTCCATTCTTATTCTGAAAACGCGTATGTCCTACCAATACTTTCCCATCATTCGTTACATGAACCGGAGTAATTAAATCTGAAAATGATTTTGTCTTTATAATTTTATCGGTTTCTGTATTAATGATGCTAAGTGTAGGTTGCTCCTCTTTGTAGTCTCCAAGTAAACATGGTGAAGGGATATAAACTCGATTACCTTTAGGAGAAATAGCTAGTTCTTCACTACCATAGGGCATAGATACTTTTCCAATTAACTCCTTATTATGTGTATCTAAAACCGATATAAAGGGCGCCTCTTTATTAGAGGAATATCCTTTTGTACCATCTGATTCGTCACAAACCAATGTGGACCTGTTGCTTCTGTAGAGATTCTATCTAGCACTTTTCTTGTGTTAAGATTAATAATTAAAATTCCTCCTTCACCAGATTCAACACTTACATACAATAAGTCTTTTTTTTCATTATAAACTAAACCATGTGGTGCAAATTCCGGCGAAATATCAATGATATCAATTACTTTAAATTGATCAATATCGATAACTAAAATTTCATGGCTTTTTTCCGGATTATTTCTATAAAAACCTGAGCGATAAGTAATACTTACATATAACAATTGACGCTTAGAATCGAAACATAATTCATGAGGTTCTGTAACTGGAGAATCTATAACCCCTATTCTTTCAAAATTTTTCGTATTGAAGAAATGAATTTGATTACCGCTGGAGCTAACGACCGCCAAAATAGGATTATTTTCTTTAGAACTATTCATTAATTAAACCCTCCTTGTTATTTGTTCCAAATTTCTTAAGTTCCATAGAAATCAGTATATTTAAGTAATTTGTATTATTACTAAGACAAGTTGTAAACAATTTTCACCTCCTTCTAATTAAATTAGCTTAACTTATAATAAGTTAGACTAACTTTTATTCTGTAAAAATACGTTGAATTTAATAATCCAACGTATTTATCTACCTTCTCCAACTTTATCTTTTATACTTACATGTATTTTATTTAATAACTTTACTTCTCAATTAATGATGCACAAGAAGCACAGAAAGCAAGTAATTAGCGACATACCATTTCTTTGTCTCGTGCATTATCAGATACTCATAACATAAATAAACCAAGCTTAGCTGCCATTTAATTAGTTTCCCTTCGCTACCGTTTTTTTAAATTCATTCTGCGTACAGCTCTATTCTTTGAGGAATCGCCCTATAGATTAACAAATTTGCTTCAGATTCTTGTTTTTTATTGAACTATTCCTGTGTTGAAAATCCAACTATAATTAGTTAGCTTAACTAACTATAATTATAAATACATCCACGTTTTATCGCAAGAGTTTTAAGAATCTTCGAATAAATGAATAGAGAGATAGAATTTCATCATAAGATACATGATCTTAAGTTAATAGTAATGCATAATGAGATTTTCGTACGTTAAGAAAAAACTTGCTACATATGTAGTAAAGTTTTTTAATTGTTTACTTCTCGCTCAGCTATCAGCTTTTTTTAACTAACACTTTAATTGTTTTAACAGCCTTTTGTTTAATTCCCACAAAGCTGTTTTGTTTCTACCTCATTTCAAGAATCTCTTAATCCAATTTAATAAAGTGAAACTTTAATCAGCCCTCACCAATCGGGCTGCGCGGCAAATAGCCGGATAAACAACAATTTCAGTTGGTAGCAGATTTGCTAAATCAGGAAATTGAGACGTATTCTACCATTACTTCTTTTGGAATCATACTCCCTCCTGTTCTTAATACAATATCCCTGTAAAAGCAGGCTCTACGTATTCTCCTAAATTATCAAAATCAACAATATCTAACACAACATCACGGAGTTTGCTCGCGACTTTGACATTGCCATCCACTACAAAAATCGCAATTCGTTTTTCTTCCATCTGTTTCATCCTTTCTACACCCTAGTTTTACAAAATAAGAAGTCATCCAAAATATTTATTACTTCCTGTTATCTCCTCACTACTGTTCTATGCATTATGTATATAAATTTTAATTGCCTACTAAAAAAATAACGTATTTGCAGGATGTATAAAAATTATACAAAAGGTAATAATTCATCGTTTACCCAACAATAGATAATATAGATAAAGAAAAGATACTAGAGAATATCACAGTAGAGTAATCTCTAGTATCTTTTCATAGTATTTTAGCGGCTATGCAATACGGAGGGATAAAAAAAGGACCTCTTACGGAAAGATAAGAGGTCATCAAGAAGATAAAAATGTTGTATTTGAAACACGCGAGTTTCTAATTTACATTATAACACAATATATTTATATATTCAATATATACATTTAAAATAGGGAATGTATGTTCAAAAGCACATGGAATATTAATTTGGAACAGTATATATTTTCTTCTTTTCTTCTTTTATTCTATTTCTTCTACAATTCCGTGATTGTACCAAATATCCATATCCCTCTTTCTTTGTTGGATGATTACGAATAAAAATACTGGGTGTTTCCTGTCGCACTTGGAGTAAAACATCATGGTAAAAATACAACATTTCACTTGTTATAGCGCATTGTCCATCTTGAAACGGCACCATCGATCCGTTATGAAATGTTAAGCTTGCATCTCTTAGATTATATGTAAATATTCGCTAATTCAAGTCCCCTTTCGTGTCTATTTTATATAGTTTCGTACCGTACAAGTGGGGAATATTGTTAGTTTAAAAAGAGAGAGGAATAAAATTTCTTTATCGCCTCTGTTCTTTCTTCTGTATGATAGAAAAAACGGAGAAAGGTAGAATTTTATCTATTCTCATAATTTGTTAGAAAATTCTAATTTGATTAAATTAAAAGAAAATGATATATTGATTTTATAATAACAATCCAATTAATGGATGACAACCTAATACCTGTAAGTAGACTATGACAATGTCAGATAAACGGGAGGAATTTAATATGAAAAAATTATGTTCATTTGCTTTAATTGGTGCCTTAACCTTTTCGGGTTTTATCGTTTTAGACAGTACGCTACCTGATAAAGCGCGCGCGGAAGTAAATACGATTAAGCAAGCTTCAGCTGTTGTGGATGATTGGCCATGGCAAACGTATTTCTTATTGCATCACAATGCGGACTATATACAAGAATTAGCCCCTGGTAGGTTAAAACAAGGTGGTACGTTTGATACGACGGTATATATAGGCGGAAAAGATGTGGGTGTTGTAAAGATTTATAGATTGAACGGAGAAGGTGAATTGCAGCGCTACAAAACCATTTCTGCAGGTGAGGCTGGGCACCACTACTATTCTAGGTTCACAACACCTATTACAACAGTTTACACACCAGGTACATATGTGGCAGTACTAAAAGTAGACAATTCATATTATTATGGTGGCTCCTTCCAAATTACAAAGTAAAACATATAGGTCTATTTGTCTGAAACGCACTGGGTTACGGTGCGTTTTTGTTATCTAACAAACCTAATGATCACATAGGCTGTCACTTTACTCATAAACTTCCTGTTTTGTTTTATTAATATAGATTTTGGATAATGTTTGGTCAAATTTAATAAATCTTGATAAACGAGTAAAAGTAAAGACCTTGTTTTGAAAAAATCATTTAAAACACGGTCTTTATTTATTTAATTGAATCATACTTTTAAAATAAGTTCTGAGTATTTCTGTGCTCCTACTCCCATAAAGAGGGCTATTTTTGGAAGCGAATTAGTACATTCTTATTTCTTGCCACTCAAAATCATTGCATTTCCTAATACTTTTTTGTTCAATAAGAGTTTTGGTAACTTCATTTCTTCAGTAAGTCTGTAGCCATTTATTTCAGATACACCGTGTTTCTTTAAAACATTCAAGAGCTCTCTTTCATCTCCGAATATTTTTTCGTCCATAAACAAATCTAAGAAGATAAATTCACCACCAGGTTTTAACACTCTTAACGCCTCTTTAATAACCTCAATTTTATTTTCTTTATCTTTTACTTCATGAAAGGTTAGACAACTCACAATTGTATCAAATTCGTCATCAGTAAAAGGGAGTTCTGCAGCACTTGCTTTCAGAAAATGAATCCTATCATAGACCCCTTCTATTGCAGCATTCTTTTTGCATTGAGCTTTCGAATATTCCCAATTTCCGCCCCAATAATCAATTCCAGTTAAAAAAGACTTAGGAAAAGTCTTTGCAAGTTTAATAATCAATGAACCATTGCCCGTACCTATATCTAGTACCTTTCCATTTCCATCCCAATTTACCTTTCCAACAATTAAATCATGTATTTTTGACTGATAATTCCCGCCAAACGCTGCAAATTGGTAAACTGAATAAGAAAGTATAAATGCTATATACATAAAAGGCACCGCTAAAATCCCTGACAGGACTCGCAGATATAAATTAGTAGGTAATAATGTTATTAAAAGAAGAATGAGTGAAATACCCCCAAAAATAAGTAGTTTGTAAATTCGTATCCATGTTTGATATTTAGCTTTCGTTTTCAAGATATTAACCATCCTTAAATCATCTTTTTTGTTTACTATAATTATATAGGGAATCAATAATCCTGTCCTATAGTTTAAGTAAATAGATAGTCAAAGCCTATGATAGAAACGGAGTTGTATGTGATGAAAGTTGTAACAGTTAATGCGGGTGCCACAATCCATATTGGTATTTAAAAAGGGATGACAGGATGTGTCATCGGTTAAGATGCGGATACTGGTATGGCCAAAATTGAATTGGATCCACTTACTACTGTGATGATTCGGGCTGAGTTTCTATTACAATAAGATTTATATGGAAGGATATACTAATTTTATGTTTGATATTTATAGAGACTCAATATATTTTATAGTTAGAACTGAGTTACATATTTTAAAATCATCACCAGGAGAATCTGCAAATTTGCGCGCTTTTTTTATAACATGATGCCAATAAATAGGGAGAAACGAATGGGAACTTTAAAGTCTTTAAAACGTGACATGTATATATTTATTGCAATGTTCATTTATTTTTCTGGCATATTCACTGCAAACTTTATTATGGAGAATACATTTAGCTGGTTAAGCTTTATACTTGCACTAGTATCCCTTTGTGCCTTGATTTTCACCATACAAGATATTAAAAATAAGAATTACAAAATAAAAAAGCATCTAAATTAGATGCTTTGCTCTCACTTTTATAGAATATTGATTCCAAAGACCAGACAGCTACCAAAAATAATACATACCAAACCTAAAAATATTAAAAACTCTGGCAGATCAAAATGGTCGAGTAACGCACCTATTAATAATAAAAAGGGATAGACTAGAATTTCAATCCAGGTTACGCCCCCTGCTTTCTTTATTTCTCGGTATGATACTATGCTGACAAGTAAAATGCCTAATACAATTAGCCCTATCCCTAACATCATCCATCCATTCACCCTTTTTAGAATTTTAAAATTTAGCTCTTCACTTTCATATACTGCTCTTTTACACGCACCAGTAAGTCCCTCAGTTTCTTCTCTACAGGATGTTCTTGATTTTCTGGTACTTCTCTCCCGTATGATGAGAAGCTTTGTGAGCATGCACTAGGTGTGACTTCCAATTTCGCGTATGAGAAAGTATGCTCATTTTCTTCACCAATGTTTTCAGTAGTGCTTCCATTTGAACCAACGCGTATGCAGCTTTCGTCAAGTTTGGTGCGCTTTCCTTCCTTGTTAACCGTGTAATAGGTATCGTTGACTTCCCCATATTTCATATTAGGTGTTGATGTTACTGCGGTCCCGTCTGCAGAAAAAGTAACAACACGAAACCCATCTTCTTCTGGCAACAACTCAGCTCCTGGAACATTGTATAGAACCAAAAGGTCTCCTTCGTATGCTTCTGGAATGAGATAAATGGTATCTGTAGTGTCTTTTCCGAATCGGATACAACCGCTTAAAAGAATCATACTAAAGATCCCACAATACATTATAACTTTTCTCATAGAGTCTCTCCCGTTATGTGTAAGAATGGTATAGTATGTATTATATAATGCAATATATTCCCTTGGATAGAATAAGTTTCTAGTTTGAAGACGATTTTACTATTGTTATATAAAATATTTATGTCAGTGGATGATTAGCACGAAGAGAAATGGAGTGAATTGATGAGCAGACGTTTTGCATTAACATATGAAAATAAGATTTTGAGAAAGATAATGATTACCGTAAGCATTATCACACTCGTTTTCATTACAACAGGGTGTGATTCAGTCCAAAATGATGCAAAGGATGTAACGGAGATTCCGCTAAACAGCAAACTAGATTCCCTTATTTCAGAAAGTATCATTGCCTGGAATCAAGACAAATTAAATCATACAAAAAAACAATTTGAGACGCATGTAATCTATGGAACTGAGATGAAGGATGAAAAAATGTATGTCTACCTCCATTCCCTCATGCAAGGATATAACCGCGAAACACAGACAGTTCCTCAAGCAGGACATTTACTTCCAGTCCGTGTGACAGTCACAAAAAATGGCGATGATTACATCATTGAAGATTACCGTGAACCAGGAAATGGTGCTGAAAATGAACCTACTTTGCGCAACATGTTCCCGAATAAGTATGCGGATCAAGCACTTGCTATATCAAATAAAACGATTCAATCATTAGAATCTCGTATGCAAGAATATGTTTCTAAGTGGTTGGAAGATACAAGTAATAAGAGACAAGATAGATAACAAATATAAGTATGAACAACCTCTCTTGATATATGAGATGCTCGTTTAGTAACTTGTAACATCCCATCAGTAGAAAAAGTAACTTCTTGTGTTGTGTTTTTTACTTCTCCAATTAATTTTTGCAAGTTATCCAGCATACTATTAAAAGACTTCACAATGCTCCCCTTTATTAAGGCCCCAAAATCCTAGTATAGATAATATGATACAAGAGACACTTGCTATAACTACCATTACGTTTAGTGTTGTGCCAATTTTACTGTTTTTTAAAAACGACAATTAAATTCATTCAATATTTATATAACAATTAAGTAATTTATTGTATAAAAATA
>NZ_QPEL01000092.1:0-7229 GCF_008368965.1 Bacillus sp. AY2-1
GTATCTCTTTTATTGTTAATGAAAAGCGTACTGCCCATGTTTTAATGAAATATACACCAAGTAAATTTATTTCTTTTAGGATATATAGAATAGCTTGAAATATATCCTAAACTTATCTTTAAATCATAGTCTCAATTGGAATTAGTGGTAATGAGTTTTGAGAATTCCTTAAAGTATAAAAATGTTAACATTCCCCCTATAGAGCAAGTTTTTACATGTACTAAAGGTAGGATAAAACTAATACTATAGATTAGGAACAAAAGGAGGGGGCTTATGAGTCAATATCGTATCATTGGAAAAAGTATTCCCAGGAAAGAAGTGATGGAAAAAGTAACGGGACGAGCAAAGTATATTGACGATGCAAATGAAATAGGAATATTGCATGTAAAGCTTTTAACTAGTAAATATGCACATGCGTATATAGAGGGCATTGATACAAGTAATGCTTGGAAAATAACAGGTGTAAGGAAGATTATCACAGGTAAAGATTATCCTTATCTAGTTGGTAGTAGTATAGTGGATCGGCCACCTCTGGCTTTTGAGAAGGTACGATACTTTGGTGAACCAATTGCCATGGTGATTGCAGATAGTGAAGCAGCTGCCCAAAGAGCAGTTTTTTCAATACGTGTAACGTACAAAGAAATTCCTGTTGTCAATTCTCCTATACAGGCATATCAAAATAATGCTCCTCTTGTTCATGAGCGTTTAGGAGAATATAGAATCATAGAGGAAGCATACCCAGAACCCAATACAAATATTGCCACGCGGACAAAAGTTCGGAAGGGGGATATTAAGAAAGGATTTAGTGAGAGCG
Organism: Bacillus sp. AY2-1; assembly: GCF_008368965.1. Classification (NCBI taxonomy): domain Bacteria; kingdom Bacillati; phylum Bacillota; class Bacilli; order Caryophanales; family Bacillaceae; genus Bacillus; species Bacillus sp. AY2-1. The sequence goes on from NZ_QPEL01000092.1 coordinate 815, forward strand.
ATATAATTGTAGAAGAGTTTTTCTCATTTCCACAATCTGATCATGCGGCAATGGAAACGAGATGTACAAAAGTAGAGATTAAGCCGAACGGAGTTGTTCTTGTAACATCTACATCTCAGGCACCCTTTGAGATTAGGAAGCAGCTGAGTGACGCATTTCATATAGATGAAGGCAAGATACATGTTCAAGTACCTTTAGTAGGCGGAGCATATGGCGGGAAAACCATGGTGCAACTTGAAATCTTAGCCTATCTTGCTTCCAAATCTGTAGGAGGAAGAAGGGTAAAACTTCGTAATAGCAGAGAAGAGGATTTTATTACTTCCCCCGTTCATATTGGTTTGCAAGCAAAAGTCAAACTAGGTTGTACGAAAGAAGGAAGCTTAAAGTCTGCGGAATTCCTTTTTTTATTTGATGGTGGAGCTTATGCGGATCGAGCTGTTGTTGTCAGTAAAGCGGCGGGTCTAGATTGTACAGGACCTTATTCAATTGAGCATGTAGGGTGTGATTCGCTTTGTATGTATACAAACCATCCTTATGCTACAGCATTCCGTGGATTTGGACATTCTGAATATACTTTTGTTGTAGAGCGAACAGTAGATATTATGGCTAACAAATTAGGTATGTGTCCACTTGAATTTCGATTAAAAAATGCAATCCAACTAGGAGATACGACACCTACACAAGTTCCGGTAACAAGAAGCAATATGGGCAATCCGAAAAAATGTTTAGAAAGATTAAAAAAACTAATAAATTGGAATGAAGGGCAGTATATCCGAATTTCAGATAGAAAAGTACATGCAAAGGGAATTGCTTTTGCATGGAAAAACTCCACAACACCATCAGATGCAGGTGCAGGTGCGTTAATAACGTTTAATGAAAACGGAAGTGTAAATATCCATTGTGGTGCAGTGGAGATTGGAACGGGTACAAAAACTGTGCTTGCGCAAATGGTAGCAGAAAAAATGAAATTGAAGATAGAAGATATACATATCAAAATGGAAGTAGATACACAAGTTGCACCAAAACATTGGAAAACAGCCGCAAGCAGAACTACGTATCTAGTAGGGAATGCAGTGCTAGCTGCTACAGAAGATATCATTTCACAGTTAAAAAAATCTGCCTCTATTTTATTAGGACATCCGATAGAGAGCTTAGAGATTGCCAACAAACAAGTATATGTTAAAGAATCTCCTAATCTTTCTATAGATATAGATCAGATTGCGTTAGGATATGTCGATTCAAGCGGACAGGTAATTAACCAACAGATTATAGGGAGAGGAGCATATACGTTTGAAGGAATCACAGAACCTGATAAGGAGACTGGGAAGGGGAAATCAGGACCGGAATGGGGAATTGCAGCACAAGCAGTGGAAGTTGAATTTGATACGCAGGATTATACATATAAATTAATTCGTGCTTTTAGCGTAATAGATGCTGGAAAGGTATTAAATTTAAAAGGAGCGGAGACTCAAGTAATGGGCGCAATGAGTATGGGGCTTAGCTTTGCAACAAGAGAAGCATTCTGTTATGACAAAAAAGGAACAATATTAAATAATCAATTTCGTTCATATAAAGTAACCCACTACGGTCAACAACCAGAATATAAAGTAGAATTTATAGAAATTCCTCATGACAATTCTCCGTTTGGTTCCCGAGCTCTTGGCGAACATGGCATCCTTGGAATGCCAGCGGCCCTTGCTAATAGCTTATCCGTTGCAGCACAAGTTTCCTTACATCAGTTACCGATTACTCCAGAATTGATTTGGAGAACGAAACTGAAAAAGGAGGATCCTTTATCATGATTCCATCTGATTTTGAATATTATCGTCCCCATTCTATACCAGAAGCGCTACAACTATATTCTAAGCTTTATCAAGAAGGAAAAAATCCGATATATTACAGCGGTGGAACTGAAATTATTACCCTCGGCAGATTTGGGAATCTTTATGCCCAGTCTGTAATTGATATAAAGGAAATTCCTGAATGTAACGTGCTTGGAAGGTATCAGCATTATGTAGTTCTTGGTGCGGCACATACTTTAACTCGTGTTTCAAAATCGAATGTGTTTCCACTTTTGAGTAAAACAGCATCAAGAGTAGCAGATCACACGGCACGGAACAAAATTACGTTGGGTGGAAATATTGCAGGAGAAATCTGCTATAGGGAGGCAGTACTTCCGTTTCTATTAGCAGACAGCACTTTGGGAATTGTAGGAATGAAAGGTATACGTTACGTCTCTATTCATTCACTATTTATAGAAAGACTACGATTAAGTAAGGGAGAATTTCTTTTACAAGTTTTAACTGATATAGAGTATGTCGGACTACCTTTTTACAGTGTGAAAAAGAGAAAACTTGAAAAAATTGATTATCCATTAATTACGCTGGCTGCTTTGAAAAAAGGAAATAAAATCCGTATGGCGTTTAGTGGATTATGCGCTTTTCCTTTTCGTTCTACTGCTATGGAAATTGCTATCAATAATAATCAAATGTCAGTTGAAGACAAGATAGAACATACTGTGTTAAATATTCCAGCGCCTGTACTAGATGATATTCGTGGATCTAGAGAATACCGGTTGTTTGTTTTAAGAAATATATTACGAGACATGTTAGAACATTTTAAAGGAGGGGTATTTTGACTAAAAAGCTTACTCTTTATATAAATGGAGAAAATCGGCAGGGAATAGTGAGAACAGCTGATACCCTTTTAGATATATTGAGAGACCAATTTGATTTAACAGGTGCAAAACGTGGATGTGAAAACGGGGACTGTGGAACCTGTACGGTTTTAGTGGATGGATGGCCGATAAAATCTTGTATCATGCTTGCAGTAGAAGCAACAGACAAAAGGATAACAACAATTGAAGGTTTACATGAATCTCCTGTACAACGAGCATTTATAGAACATTGGGCATTTCAGTGTGGGTACTGTACGCCCGGGTTTATTGTAAACTGTCATGCTCTTATAGTAAATCATCCAAAAGCAACAGACAAAATAATTGAAGAGTGGTTAGAATCAAACATTTGCCGATGTACAAGTTATCAAGAAATTAGAGAAGCGGTAAAATCCCTACTTCAAAGTTAAAGGAAAGGTGAATTGTGATGGTTGATATACATGAGGTATTAGAGACGGCAATAGCAAGCCGACAAGGTTGCACTATTGCAACCATCCTTCGAGTAGCCGGTTCATCATACCGGAAAGAAGGTTCAATGATGGTATTTGGAGAAGATGGGACAAAGGTTGGAATGCTTAGCGCGGGGTGTATCGAGGAAGAACTTTATCTTTATACTAAAGATTTAAGTAATGAAAAATGGAGCATACATGAATTCGATATGAGGGAAGAAAATGATTTATCATGGGGAGTAGGGTGTAATGGAATTATTTATATATTATTAGAAAAAGTGAATTATATATATCAAGAGTATTTACGCAAAGTAAGAGGATATACAGAAAAAGGGCTACGTGTCTGGATGATAAAAGATTTATTAAAATCGAAGACTCTTTTTTTTAGCGAAGAAGGACATGAGTTTGGAGATTGGGAAGGAGAAATTCCAGTACTTTCTGAATTGAAAAATGGTTGGTATGAACATCTATATGTATATTGCTTCGAACCACGACCAAAATTGTTTGTAATTGGTGCAGGAGAAGATGCCAAACCACTTGTCTCCTTAGCAAAAGAAACAGGATTTTTTGTTACTATTTGTGATTGGAGAGAGGGATTATGCACACCGTTACGTTTTCCAGAAGCGGATAGGCATGTTGTTGGTTTTCCAAAAAAAATTCTATCCAGGATATCTATAAAAAAACAGGATTTTATAATGATAATGACACATCATTTCAAACGGGATCAAGAGCTACTTAGTCTATTTCAGAACCAACCTTGTCGTTACCTAGGTATTTTAGGTTCCCGATATCGCACCGCACGTTTGCTAGGAGGAGTCAATAAACCTAAATGGATTTTCTCTCCTGCTGGTTTATCCATTGGATCCGAGGGACCAATGGAAATAGCTATAAGCATTATGGCAGAAATGATACAAATAATGAGGATGAAAAATAATGAAAATAGTAGGAATATATCTAGCAGCTGGAAGGAGTAGAAGAACAGGTCCAGGGATACATAAACTATGCCTTCCAACTGGAAATACATTGCTTGGGAATATAGCATTAAATACATCACTTTCTTCCAAATTGAGTGATGTTATAGTAGTTTCAAATGAACCGTCCTGGTTATTCCACCATACACAGGTGGAAAGAGTTCATATTCTCTCTTGTAAAAAATCATGTTTGGGTCAATCGTACTCTCTTCATTGTGGTTTAGAAAAGGCAGAAAGTATGAATGCTGATGGAGTAGTAGTAATACTTGCGGATCAACCATTTATTACAGTTAAGCTTATAAATTCATTAATAGATGATTATGAACACTCCCCGCAACTTGATTATGTAGCTGCTAGTTTTCAAGATATACCGCGGCCACCAATTTTATTTTCAAAGGAGATTTTTCCGAGTTTGAAAAAACTAACAGGAGACCAAGGAGCTCGTTCTATTTTCTTTGATAAGTCTTTACAAGGTAAGTTTACTGTATATAGTGATGCTAAATTATTTTATGACGTGGATACAATAGAGGAATATAATATAATTAAGAATTCTCTACTATAAAGGGTATCATCATATATAGAAAGACATGAACGTCTAAACTTCTTGAATGTGAGACAAGAAACTCTAAACTATTTAGTCATTAATAATAAAATGTTTATATCATCTGTCAATTTAAGCTAATTCTAACAGATTTAATTATTCAAGGTAATAGAGAGGGAGTTTTTCATGTTAATAAGCCAATGCTTACAACAGAATTTATTCACTATTGGGGAGATTCATCGTTATTCAAATGGACTCCGGAAGAACGCATTGCAAGGGGTTTATCCATTCAACCAACATTTGAACATTTATTTGGTGTTCCAAGTGGAAAATTTGATTTACAGCTTTTAAGGGAAACCGTGCATGCTAAATTTAGTTATTGAATAGGCTCGTTGTAATTGATATAAATTATCAATTACAGTATATATTTTTGACGGACAGTCTGTCAAAAATATATGGTATTTGTTATGAATTGTGATGATCAGAGATATTGAGGAGAACAAAATGTTTATTTTAAGAAGGCAACATTCTACACAGCCGTAAATGGAGAAAATTTATTTGTTAAATAACAAACTTGCTATTAAAAATCATGATAAATATGTACGCAATTATTTATGAATTATGCTTTAATGTATTTAAATTATATAACTGAAGCAATCACTTTATGAAAAATTACCCATTTTCATGTCCCAAAACAATGATAGGTATAGAAGTATCCATTTTCATTCAAGTGCCGATTGTGGCAAATTTCAGTAAAAACAAAAGGATGTTAAAAAGGAGAATTCTGATTATTCCTTTAAATGCGTCCTATATTTGCACCAGAACCGGTTAAATTTAAGATGGTTCAGTTGGAGGAAGAAACCTTATGGTATCTTTGTAGCGATTTCATTTATATAATTATATTATATAAATGAAATAATTATAGAAGGGTACGTGAACATTATAATTAATTTTGAACCATTTAATCCAACAATAAATGACATAGCGATCAAACTTGCTATGGTACTGTTTATACCGTTATTCTTAGCGTTGCTTGTCAAAGTCATACTTATGAAATTCATGAGAGAATCGATTGCTGGTAGACTAGCATATCTATCTTGTCTATTTTTTTATGTACTATGTCTTTAAATTTGTTACAGAGTAGAAAGGCAACTTAGGGTGTCTTTTCTTTATAAATAAAAGTAACGTAGTATTTAAACCTATATATTCACACAAGATTACATAAGTTTAGTTTTGTAAATCTATAAAGTTTGAGTTTGGAGTTTCTTGTCCCAATCAAGTTGCAAAAATGTAAGTTTAGACTTTCATGTCTTTGTACAACAATTTCTAAGTGTAAAAAGACATGAAAGTAGGAACTAATTTTATAGTGTAAAATGCTGCGTTATCAACGGAGGAAGTTCATTTAGTATCCATTTTTCTGTCCACATATCGAGACAAGAAAATGGGTACTTTTTTAAACGGAGACACCAAAGTGGATACTTTTGGTGCTGCCCCTTAAAGGTAATGAATTTTATTCAGGGAATAATTACCTTTGATATCCTAAGCTAGTTTACCTATAGTATAAATACCTTAAAGGTAATGAATTTTATTCAGGGAATAATTACCTTTGATATCCTAAGCTAGTTTACCTATAGTATAAATAGGTATATTGATGACATTAGTATTTTTATACTGCATTAATTCAAAGTGATAAAATTTCTTTGTGTTTTTTTAATTAGTAAACATTTAAAAAACTTCACGACAAACACATTTTAACTCCACTCATCGCACAAGTTAAAAT
>NZ_QPEL01000093.1:0-1797 GCF_008368965.1 Bacillus sp. AY2-1
TACAAAACTTACAAATTTATGCTACTTAAAAATAGATGAACTTAAAGCACTCGATTGTCGATTAAAGGCAACGAGTGTTTTTTTGCGTTTTAGTGTAGAAATTTAACAGAGCACTATAATTCTATTATGTAAACTTTTTACATGATTTTTTATACAACTAAAGAGAAGAAAAATGTTCACTATTACTTTCATTCCTGTTATAAAAAATTCTACAATAGAAGACAGAACGTATATTTGGTATAATCAAAATATACTATATGAAATGATGTACATGAGTTTGAAATTCATGTAATGAGGTAAGCAAGCAATACATAACAATAGCTAATATTTAAAGTTCTTGTACCTATAGAATTCAATTCATGTTATATAAATCAATTGTTAGAAAGGAAAAGATGTAATGAATCAAATTTCATTTGAAGATTTATTTGAAGAAGAAAAAGAAAAGGTGGAGGTAGCTGAGGTATGTAAGGTACCAGCCCCTTTATCACCATTACAAAAAGATATTTTAGAATTAATTGATTCTGAAGAAATAAGTGCGCTTGAGCTATGTGAACGATTAATACGAGCTGGTAAAATACCCGATGAAAGATTCACTACGAATAAGCCTAAAGCATATGGACAAGTATGTTTACTATTAGAAGGTTTTGTTACAGAAGGAAAACTTATTTTTATCAAAGATGATGAGAAAAGAGATAGGGTATATAAATTGAAAGAAGAAGTTTGAGATGTATAGTGGGAGATGAATGATTGGTTCCCTTTAACTTGCAGCTCCGTTAGTCTAGTAATGTCCACAAAAAAGGTGTCAATCTCTCCTAGATTGACACCTTCATACTTTTAACATCTTACATACTTACGCTTGAAACCAAGTCTTCCTCTATCAAGTTCTTTCTGAATACTTTCAGAAGCATTTAACAAACTGCTTTTTTTATTATCACATTTGACTTCAACTATACCAACTTCTTTTGCAATCTCGACTGCTTTTTCATGTAGTGGTACATATGAGATTGCCACAGTGTTTAGGAAATTATTCATAGCGGATTTTGTTCGTTCTGGAGAATGATGAATTGTATCTTTCACCATTTCAAGCATATCGGAAATTTTACTTTCGGAAAATTCATTGTCTTTGCGGTTTCCTAAAAGCCAACAGTAGCAACTCCATCCTGCTGACATTCTCAGCTCGTCCCCACTTTTAATCCATTTATCAGCAACATCTTGTGCAATATTTGACTCTGATAAAGTTACTGCCACCACATAATCGGATAGCATATAAAAATACGCTCCGTCTATCCAGCGATCAAAATCAGACTCACTCATAGATTTTGGATTGGCAATAATACCTGCAAAGTACATAGCATCGTAGTTGCCAGTGGCATACAGCTCCTCGGCTAACTCTTGATTTATTTTTATTTTCTTAGCAATTGGTTTCATAGCACCTGTAGCAACTCCGAATACTGGCTCATGCGCACCGTTAGATATGTATATTTTTTTCGTTCGTTCCTTACCTAGAGCTTCAAGTTCTTGCATAACTGTTTTAAAATCCATAGTTGTGCAACTTCCTTTCATCATGTAAAAGCCTTTTTAAGCTTTTCGTATTTCATATGTTAATACTAATTGTATTCAAGAGGTATGTCTACTTTCTAAAAGTATCGAAACTTGGTTTGAATTTTAGATGAAATAAATTAGCTCTTTATTGTAAATAAAGAGCTAATTAAAAGGGTGGTATAATATAGAAAAAGTGAATGATGAAAATCAAATAGGGGGTATTCAATTGGAAATAAAATTGAATCGATTATATAG
>NZ_QPEL01000094.1:0-9457 GCF_008368965.1 Bacillus sp. AY2-1
TACTTCAATCGCTCAATACGCTGCAATTGAAGCATTAACAGCAGCTAAAGACGCACCCAAAATGATGCGCCACCAATATAAAAAACGCCGTGATTACGTATATAATAGACTCACTCAAATGGGATTAACAGTTGAAAAGCCAACAGGTGCATTTTACTTATTCCTGGTCATTTGACATCTTCATCATTTGATTTTGCATTTGATACTCCGTGATTACGTATATAATAGACTCACTCAAATGGGATTAACAGTTGAAAAGCCAACAGGTGCATTTTACTTATTCCCATATGTTGGTCATTTGACATCTTCATCATTTGATTTTGCACTTGATCTTGTCAAAGAAGCTGGACTAGCTGTAGTTCCTGGAACAGCATTCTCTGAATACGGTGAAGGCTACCTTCGCTTGTCCTATGCGTATAGTATTGAAACTTTAAAAGAAGGCTGCGACCGATTAGAAGCCTTTCTAAAGAAAAAAGCTAAGAGTTAAACTCTTAGCTTTTTTATGCATAATGATCACAAGTTTGACGTTTTAGTAATTTATGAGGAATAATGATACACTTTGCAGTGGATTCTGCATTCTCTACTTTATCAACTAAAGCTTTTGCTCCCTCATATCCCAGCTGATAAATATTCACATCAACTGTCGAAAGTGGAGGGCTCGCAATTTCTGATAATAAAGCATTATTAAAGCTTACAATAGAAACATCCTTCGGTACAACGAATCCTTTTTTAGAAAGAGCACTTAACACACCAAGTCCAATTAAGTCATCCGTTGCCATAATTGCCGTCGGCGGTTGCTGCAGTCCCATTAATTCCTCAACCGCTTGTTGACCACTTTCCCTCGAAAAATCAAAATGTAAAATATATTCTTTTGGTAATACAATGTCTGCTAATTTCAAGGCATCACTCATACCAGCTAAACGATCTCTCGTTACAAGTAAATCTAATCCACCACCAATGAACGCGATTTGCTTATGCCCTAATGAAATTAAATATTCTGCCACTTCTCTTGCAGCTGTATAATTGTCATTATCTACATATGTAATTTCATCTTTTCGATCATATGGTTTTCCTATTAAAACAAACGGGAAATTTTGTTCATGTAAATATTGAATAATCCGATCATTCTCTCTTGAATATAAAAGAATAATGCCACCAATTTGGCGTCCCTGTACCATCTTTACGACACCATTAAAAATTTCTTCTTCCGTTTCACCTGTCGACATGTAAAGCGCATAACCTTCTACGTGTGCAAATGAACTAATCCCTCTTATAACTTCTGGGAAAAATGGATTTTGAAAAGCTTTACTTGCAGAACTTGGCATAACAAGGCCAAGTGTTTTCGTCGTTTGGTTCGCAAGATTTCTCGCATTTAAATTAGGATGATACCCTAATTCACTCATTACTTTCCTAACACGGCGCTTTGTCTTTTCACTTATACTTGGATTATCAGCAATTACACGAGAAACTGTTGATGGTGCAACATTCGCTTGCTTCGCCACATCTTTAATTGTAACTGTCATAAAAATCCCCCTCCTCTCATTTCTCTGCCATTTTTCATATATTTTATCTCGCACTCATTGCAAGTCATAAATTTTTATTTCTTATATCTTGCAAAACTAATCCTATTCTCCCTCTTCATGTATTGTAAGGGATATAGCTATTTTTTCCTATACTATAATATACTATTTATTTGACATCTTTTCGCATGTGATGTCAAATCTCTTTTCATCTCCCTATAAAGTTATTTATGGGGAGATGAAAAGAAAAATGGGACGTAATGTCCCATTTTTCATCCTTTCGTACCTCCAGCTGTTAAACCGGAAACAAAATATTTCATTGTAGTACCTCCAGCTGTTAAACCGGAAACAAAATATTTTTGTAGTGATAGGAATAAAATTGAAATCGGGATCGCAATTAACACAGAACCCGCTGCAAACGTTGTAAATTCATTACCGAATTTCTTCGCAACCATTTCATATAATCCAACTGCCAAAGTATAATTTTCTGGTGTTCGCAAAATAATACTCGCTAAAATGAAATCTGTAAATGGACCAATGAAAGTAAATAACGCTACAACCGCTACGATTGGCTTTGCAAGTGGCATAATGATTTGCCAGAAAATACGGAAATGCCCTGCTCCATCCATTCGAGCTGATTCATCCAACTCTTTCGGAATCGTATCAAAATACCCTTTCATAAGCCATGTATTCATCGGAATTGCTCCGCCCACATAAATTAAAATTAATGCAAGATGTGTATCAAGTAATCCTGTTAACTGAGCTAATATATATAGTGCGATTAACGCTGCAAAATTCGGGATCATTTGCAAAATTAAAAATGTTAATAAACCATTCTTTCTTCCAACAAAACGATATCTCGAAAATGCATAAGCAGTAAAACTAATGGCTAGTACAGAGAAAATCATCGTCATTACGCTAACTTTCAAAGTATTTTTATACCAAAGTAAGTAATTACTTGAATCGAGATCAAGTAGCTTGCGATAATGATCTAATGTGGCATTTTTCGGAATAATACTTGACCCAGATAAACTATCCCCTGGATTAAACGATGAGCCAATTATCCATAGTAATGGATAGAAAATAATCGCACACATTATGAAGATAACTAAATAACTTAATGAAAGACGTAGCATCTTTTGTCGTTTAATATTCATTTACATCATATCCTCTTCTTGGAATGATTTTGTTCTCTTAAATTGCCATAACGCAACTGTAATAACAATTAACGATAAAATCATTGTAAGAGCTGCTGCTTTGCCGTACTGAGCCGAAGTCATCGTTAACTTATAGATCCATGAAATTAAAATATCCGTTCCACCTGCATTTTGTCCAGACACAGCAGGTCCTCCGTTATTAAATAGATAAATAATACTAAAATTATTAAAGTTAAACGTATATTGCGTAATTAATATTGGCGCTGTTGCATATAACACAAGTGGCAATGTAATTTTGCGGAACTGTTGCCAAGCAGTTGCTCCATCTACTGTAGCCGCTTCATATAATTCTCCTGGAATCGATTGCAATATACCTGTTGTCATTGCAAAGACGAACGGGAAACCAAGCCATGTTTGAATCATAATTAAAGCAATCTTTGACCAAAACGGGTCTGTCATCCAAGCAATCTTTTCAATCCCGAATAAAGCTAATACTTGGTTATTAATTGCTCCAAATGTTTCATTAAACATACCAGCAAATACAAGAATAGATACGAATGCTGGAACAGCCCACGGTAAAATAAAGATTGTTCGAATAATTGCCTTACCTTTAATACCAGGCTGATTTACGATAATCGCTAAAAAAATACCAAGTGCAACTTGTAATGTTGTTGCAACGAATGTCCAAATGACAGTCCAAGAAAATACACTTAAAAATGTATCTCTCCACATCGGTAATGTGAAAATATCAATAAAGTTTTTAAAACCCACCCAATCTACTAATTTAGCTGGAGGAGAATGATATAAATCATAGTTTGTAAATCCAATTAAAATTACGAAGATGATTGGAAATACGACAACAAAGATAAGTAGTAGAAAACCTGGTGAAACCATTAAATAAGGAAAGCCTTGATCTAACAAATTACGGTATTGCTCTTTTACAGAATTTAACGGTGTTCCTATATCACGTTTCTTTCCATTTTGATATGCATCATATAAGTTAAATGCATATATGCCGAGCCCAAACGCGATAACGATAAGTGCCAAAATCCCTTCTACTAATAGAAAGACAGAATGGTCACGTGGAACTTCTGTACCGAGCGTTACAATGCCCCATAATCCCATATTTAATAAATCAGCAAAGGCTACAATAAATGAACCTGTTAATACTAGAAAAATAAGACCTTTTACAAATTGTTTATTATATATTTGGCCCATGCCCGGAATGATTGATAACACGGTTGCCATTTTCCTATGCTTTGAATGGTTTAACCCCTTTGCAGGTTCCATAGATGTTTGCATGTTCCTTCCCCCTTTTTTCTTCCCACATGGAAGGGAGAGAATTCGTGCCCCTCATATTAGAGGCACGAATTTCACCTTATTTTTTCTTACTATGATTTGCCTCAATATTACCTTTAATTTGTTTCACTGCACTATCAAGTGCGGATTTTGGTGCTTCTTTATCTGATACAACTAATTGAAGCGCATCCCCAGCTGGTTTCCAAACTTCCTGCATTTCTGGAATATTCGGCATTGGAATTCCATTTTCCGATTGCGTCGCAACCGCTTTTGCAGCCTCATTTTCTTTAATGATTGGATCTTCCATTACTGATTTTACTGGTGGAATTTCTTTCGTTTTCTCAAAGCGAATTTTAGCATTTTCTTCATTTGTAACCCACTCAGTAAATTTTGTAGCTAAATCATTTTGTTTAGAGAAGCTTGTTACATGCCATCCTTTTACACCAACGAACGTTTTCATCGGTTGACCATTTGGTAATTTCGGCATTGGAGCAACACCATAATCTATTCCAGCCTTTTCCATCGCTTGGAATGCCCATGGACCATTCATAATAGATGCTGCTTTTCCTTCATTAAACAATCCATCTGCAGCTGAACCACCAGATTCACCGATAATACCTTTCGGGAATAACTTTTCTTTGTACCATTTTTGAATATATTCAGCACCTTGTACCGCACCGCTATTATTTAATCCAATATCATTTGCATTTGGCTTTCCATCTTTTTCACCAAATACATAACCACCCATACCTGCCATAAATGCATTAGCGAAGTAGAAGTTATCTCCTAGTGCTAAAAATCCGTATTTTCCATCTTTCGTAAAGTCTTTTGAGAAGTTAAACAGTTCATCCATCGTTTCGGGTGCTTTTTGCATCATTTTTTTATTATAAATAAAGATTGGTGTTTCAATCGCTTTTGGTAAACCGTATATTTTTCCGTTATATGTTTGTGCTTCTATTGATAAATCTGTAAATTTACTTTTTACTGTATCATCTACTTTCACTTCTGAAAGTAGCCCTTCTGTTACCGCATTACCAATATGATCATGTGGCAATGTTACAACATCTGGCCCTGTGCCAGCTGGACCGTCGAGACGAAGTTTTTCTATTTGTTTCGTCATCTGAACCGTCGAGACGAACTTTTACTTTCACATTATGTTTCGTCATCTGAACCTCTTCAACTTTTACTTTCACATTATATTTCTTTTCAAAACTTTTCACCGCTGGCTCTAGACCCACACCTTTTTTCTCATCTTCCCAAACAAGAAGGTCATAGTCTTTTTTCGCTTTACTTTCCTCTTTTTCCCCTGAATCTTTCGGTCCACATGCAGATAACATACCAATAGATAATGCTGAAACCGTTAATAATGATAATGCTTTCTTCATCCCAAAAACCTCCCTAAATTGTCTATGTACCTCAGTAACTGAAAACGTTTGCATTTAATAGTTTAATTGAAGCGCAAACAATATCTCAAGTCTATGAAAACGTTTGCGCTATTTGTCTATCATTATACATTCTTTTATTCATTTTGCAAATATTAATTTAAAAATTATGTCATTATACTCTTTATACATTGACTTTATATGAAATGAATACTACTCTTATAAGCAATATTAAAGCTACGAGAAAGGCAATCGTTTGCAATATAGGCTTTATTATTACACTTAAGGGAATACTATGTATAGAGATATTGAAGGGGGATTTTCTATATGTTTAAAGAAGCCATTTATCATAGGCCGAAAGATAATTATGCATACGCTTATGATGAACAAACAATTCACATCCGAGTACGTACTAAGAGAGATGATATTCAAAGCGCCGATCTTATTTACGGTGATCCTTACGAATGGAAAGACGGGAAATGGATATCATCAAGTACACCCATGAAAAAAACGGGTTCTACTGCATTATTTGATTATTGGTCCATTTCAATCGAACCCAAATTTAAGCGCTTACGTTATGGGTTTGAATTAAAATCTGAAACAGACACTCTTATTTATACAGAGCGAGGATTCTTTTCTAACATTCCAAATGATGATGTTGGTAACTTTTTCTGTTTTCCATTTATTCATGCAGATGATGTATTCAAAGCACCATCTTGGATTAAAGACACCATTTGGTATCAGATTTTCCCTGAACGATTTGCTAATGGCGATAGTACGCTGAATCCAGAAAACACTCTTCCCTGGGGAAGTACGAATCCAACTCCAACTAATTTTTTCGGTGGAGATTTTGCTGGTGTTATTCAAAACCTTGATTACCTTGTTAAGCTTGGCATTTCCGGAATATATTTCACACCTATTTTCAAAGCTCATTCAAACCATAAATATGACACAATTGACTATATGGAAATTGATCCACAATTTGGGACGAAAGAAACTTTCAAAGAGCTCGTTGAAGAATGTCATAAGCACGGTATAAAAGTAATGCTCGATGCTGTGTTTAATCATAGTGGATACTTTTTCGAGAAATTTCAAGACGTACTAGAGAACGGTGAGAAGTCCGCATATAAAGAGTGGTTCCACATTCATGAATTCCCAATTATAACCGAGCCACTTCCAAATTATGATACTTTCGCCTTTACACCGTATATGCCTAAATTAAATACAGCTCATCCAGATGTAAAAGAATACTTACTTGAAGTAGGACGTTATTGGGTACGAGAATTTAATATAGATGGCTGGCGCCTTGATGTCGCAAATGAAGTCGATCACAATTTTTGGAGAGAATTCCGAACTGAAATAAAGACATTAAATCCTGAAGTATATATTTTGGGAGAAATTTGGCACGATGCCCTTCCATGGCTACAAGGCGATCAATTTGATGCTGTCATGAGCTACCCTGTTACAAACGCTCTACTTTCTTACTTTGCTAACGATTCCATTAAAGCAAGTGAGTTCATGAAGCAAATTACAGAATCTCTACATTCCTACTCTATGAATGTAAATGAAGCAGCCTTTCATTTATTAGATAGCCATGATACTCCAAGAATTTTAACAACATGCAACGGAGATAAAAATAAGTTGAAATTGCTCTATGTATTCCATCTTTCTTTCATCGGCTCTCCATGCATTTATTACGGAGATGAAATCGGCATGGATGGTGGTATGGACCCCGATTGCCGTAAATGTATGATTTGGGATACTAAAGAACAAGATCATGCATTATTTACACATATACAAACATTGATTTCATTACGAAAACAACATGAAGCTTTTGGAGGACATGGTACTTTTCAATTCATCGAAGCAAATGATGAACATAATTATATTTCTTATACGAAAACATATGAGGATGAAACTATCTTTTTCGTTTTAAACCCTACTAATAGTGAAGTTACAGTTTCACTCCCTCTTCATGTTACTGGTAAGAAAATAATTAACATTTATACAAATGAAGAATTTTCAGCGGAAGCAAGTGTATTACAAGTTACACTTCCTCCATATGGATTCTCCATATTAAAATGGTAATCCAAAAAATCCTTATGCCAAGGTGGCATAAGGATTTTTCTTATTTCAATTTGAATACTATCGCTTCATACGGACGTAATGTAATGTTATCTATCGATCCGATTTCTACATCGTAATTGTGTATAAATAATTCTGATTCACTATAACTAATATCCTCAGGCATTTCAAATACACTTTCATCCGCAGTAAAGTTTGCAATAACAAGTAGTTTTTCGTCTCCATATGTTCTTACATAAGCAAAAACAGAAGGATTATTCTCTAATATTAAATCATATGATCCATATACAACTATTTCATTATTTTTGCGTAGCTCAATTAATTTCTTATAGTAATAAAAAATTGAACCTTCATCTTGGATTGCTTGTTTCACATTAATCTCTTTATAGTTAGGATTTACAGTAATCCAAGGTTCACCTGTTGTAAATCCAGCGTGATTCTGATCATCCCACTGCATCGGAGTTCTAGCATTATCACGACCCTTTATATAAATAGACTCCATTACTTTTTCTATATCTTCACCATGGTCTATCACTTTTTCTTTATACATATTTAACGTTTCAATATCTCGATATTCATCAATTGATTGGAATCGAACGTTCGTCATTCCGATTTCTTCACCTTGATAAATATATGGCGTTCCCTTCATCATATGAAGAACTGTCGCTAACATTTTTGCTGATTCAATGCGATACATTCCATCGTTACCAAAACGAGATACAACGCGAGGCTGATCATGGTTATTCCAATAAAGGCTATTCCATCCGGTATGCTCTAATGCTTTTTGCCACTTTGTCAAATTCTCTTTTAAAGTAAGAAGTGAGCATGGTTTTACATCCCACTTTCCACCTTCTCCTGAATCTAAATCCATATGTTCAAATTGGAATACCATTTGCAACTCTTTTCGTTCTTCTCCAGTATACAATTTGGCTTCTTCTGTCGTTACACCTGGCATCTCACCAACCGTCATAATATCATAATGCGATAATACTTCCTCATTCATTTCATGCAAATATTTATGAATGTTTGGACCGTTCATAAAATGTTTATGACCTGAAACATAGCCATCTTCATCTGTTTCAACAGTTGGTAATCCTTCTTCTTTAGAAATAAAATTGATCACATCCATGCGGAATCCATCAATTCCTTTTTCTAACCAAAACTTCATCATCTCATAAACATCTTGTCTTACCTTTTCATTATCCCAGTTTAAATCCGGCTGTTTTTTAGAAAACAGATGTAAATAATATTCATCCGTCATTTCATCGTACTTCCATGCAGACCCACTAAAAGCAGCTCCCCAGTTGTTCGGTTCTTTCCCTTCTTTTCCAGGACGCCATATATAGTAATCTCTATATTTATTATCTTTTGATTTACGTGATTCAATAAACCACTTATGTTCATCAGATGTATGATTAACAACTAAATCCATCATCAATTTCATATTACGTTCATGCATTTCATGTAATAGCTCATCCCAATCTTCCATTGTTCCGAACTCGTTCATAATCTTACAATAATCGCTTATATCATAACCATTATCATCACATAGATTGGTGTTAACTAATAGCTAACAAAACACATCAATTCTTACCAACTCTTTCTTAATTATACTAGAATTGCTTATATCATAACCATTATCATCATTTGGAGATTCATAGACTGGTGATAACCAAATCACATCAATCCCTAACTCTTTTAAATAATCTAGCTTTGAAATAATCCCTTGAAGATCTCCTATACCATCACCGTTACTATCCATAAAGCTACGAGGATAAATTTGATATACTACGCTTTCTTTCCACCATTGTTTTTCCATTATGCTACCCCATTTCATTCATAATTCATTTTTCTCTTTTTTAAGGCGCAAACGTTTTCATTAATGAATGATAACAGATTCTATCTCAATTTAAAATAGCGCTTACAATTTTTATTGTTCTTTTTCTAAGAAAACATACGAAAATTACTAATAACTCTTCAATAAATGAAAACGTTTTATTTTTTTATTTATTTT
>NZ_QPEL01000095.1:0-17830 GCF_008368965.1 Bacillus sp. AY2-1
TCTAATAACTCTGAAAAAACCGATAAAGAAAGTGACAAACTGCTTAATATGGTTTATCTTATAATTGTTTTAAAAAATTGATAGATGCTCATTTTAACAGTTTGCTATAATTAAGGCTTTAGCATTTTTTTAATATGTAATATTGACTAAATGAAAAAGTTTCTTAATTAAAAGATAGCTTATAACATAAATTGATATATTGATTGCATAATCTAGGAGATCAGAAATATACATTTCTTTTTAACAGGAGTAATACATACATTATTATCCTCTATAAAATGGGAGCTCTTCAAAAAACTTTATTGAAGTTAGTTGAAGGGAAACCGACAATCTCCATAATTCAATGATGATATAAAATCATTGAATTATGGAAGTTGTCGGTTTTTTTTATGGGAAAAAACGATGCACTAAAAAGAGTGAATGAAAATTGAAATTTAAAAAATCATCTTACTTAAAAGGAATTTTTATAGGTTATTTTCGTTTGGAAGGGAGTATTGTACATGTTAATTTCGCTGAGTTCATCAACACTGTTAACATTATTTTTTATGGCGCTTAGCGCTTCTTGGCTAAGTGGATTATTGTTTTTACATGCAAGGATACCTTTACGTTTTGTTCATATCCATATTGGTATCGCTGCATTGCCTTCATTGGTTTCTTTACTCGCACTTGTTAATAACAATGGAGATAGAGTTGTGGGACCTTGGCATCTAGATACTTTAGCTTGGTTCATGGCTTTCTTTGTTCTTACAATTGGTTTAATCATTCAGCGTTTTTCTATACGTTACTTACTGGGAGATCGCTCATATCGAAAATACTTTGCACTTTTTACATTTACTACAGGTGTATCTTCAGTCGCATGGTTAAGTAATGATCTTCGTTTCATGATTATTTGTTGGGGAGCAACTCTTATAGGATTGGTTCTACTCATAGGGCTAAATAAAGGTTGGAAAGTAGTTAGTGAAGCAACAAAAATTTCTAGTTATTTATTTACAATAAGCTGGATCGCCTTGCTATCAGCTATCATTTGGCTTTTTCAAGGCACTGGACAGTGGCAATTAACATCAGTTTTAACGAATGAAAATGTAGCTCAATTTGGAACGTTGGAGAAAACAGGAATTAACTTATTGATTATAGTAGTGGTGATGATTCCAGCAGCACAATGGCCTTTTCAAAGATGGTTAATTGAGTCTGCTGTTGCTCCAACTCCTGTTTCTGCTATTATGCATGCGGGTTTAGTAAATGCTGGCGGTATCATGTTAACTAGATTTTCACCTCTTTTTCATGATGATATTGCACAAATAATTTTACTAATTTTCTCTAGTATTTCTGTCTTAATAGGTACAGGAATTAGTTTAGTCCAAGTTGATTATAAACGTCAGCTAGTAGGTTCAACTATTGCACAAATGGGATTTATGCTTATTCAATGTGCATTAGGCGCCTATTTAGCGGCTGTTATTCATTTAATTTTACATGGTTTGTTTAAAGCTACACTGTTTTTACAAGCTGGTTCTTCAGTAGAACGTTTTGGGGTAGTGAAGCAGTCTAATGAAAAGATGTCCAATTTATGGATTATGGTCGGACGTGTTTTAGGATTATTTATAGCAATTACTTTCTGGTTTATGACTTCTGGAGAGGGGTATCAACTAGTTAGTGCGTTAATCTTAGGCTGGTCACTATACTTTTCATGGAAACAGCTTGTTGTTTTTGGAGAGGGAAGAATGGGACGAATTGCTGGCGTAATTGTTTTGATTGGATTTTCTCTCATTTACTTTACCGTTCATAATTCTCTTTACAAATGGTTGCATACTGACATGTATCAAAGTGTTCAACCTTCAGCTTCAGCTGTTATTTTTGTTATATGTCTCTTATTGTTTGGTAGTGCTATTAGTACTCTCGTTACTCGTAATCAATCCTCTACAATATTTGCTGTAATGTATCTTTGGTTCGTTCGAGTAGGTGAGGCGAGACAAAAGTCAGTAGAAAGTCATCCAAGCTATCTTAAACATTATGTATCAAAGGGAGGTAATCGGTGATGAGTATACCGTCAATCGTAACGAAAGAAACTTTAAAAAAGAAAGATACAAACATTGAAATACAAGAAAAGAATATGAATGATTTAGTTGAATCTGCTAGCCGAGTGATTGCACCACTTTGGCCGATTGCTACATTTGCAGCTCATCACCCTTGGATGGGACTTGAAAAGCAATCATTTGAACAAGTCGCAAATTGGTTAAAAGAAGCTCGTAATGTGGATATTTATCCTAGTGCCTCCATGATTCATTCGGCAAAAGCGAAAGGTGAGATTGAGGAATCATTTTTACAAATGAGTTTGTCTCGTTGGCTGGATTCACAATCTTTTAATATTCCGCGAGAGAAAGCAGAGCGATTTTGCCAAGCAGCTTTAAAGTTAGAAAAATTACCTTCTAGTTTATTATCATCGACAGAATTAAATAAATTGGCAGAAGAAATGATATATATAAATACAACAAGTATGAAAGCCTCTGTTATGCAGCCAATAAGTTCGCTTATAGAAAATCGAAATAGTGAAAACCTATCTGATATTCTTAATTATCATATCATTAAATGGTGTAAATTATATCTTGATGACTCCGGATCAAGTTGGACGATGCCAAATCGAGAGAAAGGTTTTTATCGTGCATGGCAACACCTTATTAAATTTGATCCAGCGCTCAGTAAAAATGAGCGTAAAGTTTTAAAAGATTGGCCACAAGATGCCCAAGTAGCTTTAGCGAGAGCATTATCTGAACTAGGAATTTCTGGATCTAACATACAAGCTTACCTTGAAGGGCACTTACTTTCTTTGCCTGGGTGGGCAGGAATGATACGATGGCGCTCACAACAATCAATTCAGGAACAGGAACTCCTAATAGAATATTTAGCAGTTCGAATTTCTATGGAGCTGGCTATTACAAAGCCTTATTTACCTTTAAAAAATCAAAAGGTTGAGAAAAAAGTTGCAATCGTCCCGCTTATAGCTTCTTGGATCTATTGGGGGAATATTTCAACACGGGAATGGTTACAAATGCCTGCTGCTGAACAAAGTGAATTATTAGTATTCGCTTATCGTTTTGATGAAAATATTCGTAGGAAACTTTGGTTGGAAGCTTGGGAACAGACGCATGCAGAGCAATTAAGGAAGAAGATTGCTTCTAAACAACGTGCAACTAATGATAAAAAGCGTGTATTAGCTCAATTAGCATTCTGTATTGATGTACGTTCAGAACCGTTTCGTCGCCATCTTGAAAAATTAGGTCCGTTTGAAACATTTGGAATAGCTGGTTTCTTTGGATTACCAATTGCAACTAGTGAACTAGGTAGTAATAACAACCATCCTTCTTTGCCAGTTATACTCAAACCGAAACATCAAATAAAAGAGCTCACAAATGAAAATGAACTTAAATCTTATGAGCAACGTAAGAGGGTAGGCAGTTCGGTACGTTATACATTTAAAACGATGAAACAGAACGTACTGACGAGTATGGCGCTACCTGAGTTAAGTGGTCCTTTATTTGGTCTACAAATGGTGACAAGAAGCTTTGTCCCAAGAGGAGTTGGTGCTTTCATTCGTAACCTTCGTAAAACTATGTTACAAAAACCTGATACAACATTCTCACTTAATCATGTTCATGACACAAAGGGCGAGATACCTATCGGTTTTACGAAAGAAGAAAAAGTGAACTATGTGCGTCAAGCTTTAAAAATGGTGGGACTGACAGAAAAATTTGCTCCTTTAGTTGTAATGTGCGGACATAGTAGTCAAAGTACGAACAATCCTTATGCTGCAGCGCTTGAGTGTGGTGCTTGTGGCGGAGCAGCAGGGGGATTCAATGCAAGAGTTTTTGCTACTTTATGTAATCTTCCAGAAGTAAGAGAGGCATTGGCTGCTGAAGGTATTAAAATTCCTGAGGACACCATTTTTGCAGCAGCTGAACATAAAACAACAGTGGACGAATTGGAATGGATTTACGTCCCGGAACTTTCGGAAGCTGCGCAAGAAGCATTTGATTGTATCGAGTCGATTATGCCAAATGTGAGCCAACATGCAAATAGAGAGCGTTTAACGCAATTACCAAATTTTAAAACGAAAATAAAAAATCCGAGTAAAGAGGCACATCGATTTGCAGAAGATTGGAGTGAAATACGTCCAGAATGGGGATTAGCTCGTAATGCATCTTTTATTATCGGGCAACGAGAATTAACTCAAGATTGTGACTTAGAAGGTAGGGCGTTCCTCCATAATTATGATTGGAAACACGATGAAAGTGGCGATATATTAGCTAACATTATTGCAGGACCAGGAACAGTAGCTCAGTGGATAAATTTACAATATTACGCTTCAACTGTAGCACCTCATTATTATGGTAGTGGAAATAAAACAACCCAAACTGTAACGGCAGGTCTCGGTGTTATGCAAGGGAATGCAAGTGACCTGTTGCCAGGCTTACCTTGGCAATCGGTTATGCAGTCAGATAGTGAGACGTATCATTCACCACTTCGTTTACTAATTGTCATTCAAGCACCTATTGAATATATAGAACGTTTGTTAAATAATGATTTCACATTTCGAGAAAAAGTTCAAAATGGATGGGTTAGACTTGCAAGTGTTGATCCAGAGGGACGCTGGAAAAACTGGTAACAATTATTATTGTTACTAGCTTAAAAGTTTCATAAATACAATAATGAAGAAGGAGTGCTCCATATGAATTCAAAGAATAAAAAAGTTTTATTGTTAACAGACATTGAACACGGAATAGAGCCTAGTATCCAACAAGTAACTAACATTCACCAAGAAAACATGTTGACTATACACAGCTATGATTCTGTAATTGTACATCCTTATGGAGATATAATGAGATCTATTATTATTGCTATTTATCAAGAAAATGTTAAAGAAATTTTTGTTGTCGGAATAGAGGATAAAGAAACGTCTTCAGTTAATCTACAAACTCAACGTGATTTCATAAAAGATAATATAGAATTAGACTATCTCTTTAAAAATTGCATGCCTGAATTTTCAAGTGGTAGCCTCGATGAATGGCTAAGTGGAAAAGAAAATGTTAGTGAAAATATTGAGAAGAGTATAGATATGATTTGTCATCATCCACTAGTACCGTCTGATGTTAAAGTTCATGGTTTCAAGATTGATAGAATAGGGGAAAAAGAAACGGTTGTTAAAATTCCTACTAATAAAATAGTTGAAAAAGTTAACTAATTTATTAAAGACAAATAAATTCTTATGTATAAATTGCTGTTGTATAATAAATTTTATTATGTTTTAAGAATCAGAAGAGGTAGCCATGCAAAACAAAATTATCGTTATGTTTCAAAAAGATTTTCGTTTATATGATAACCCAGCTCTATTTGAGGCTGTTCAGTCCGGGGAGGTTCTTCCGGTATATGTACAAGATGAAACTTTTTCAATAGGAAGTGCGGCAAAGTGGTGGTTACACCATGCTGTAATAGATGTAAAGAAGCAACTTGAGGCATTGGGCTCTACTTTAATAATTCGTAAAGGACGTACGGAGGAAGAAATACTTTCTCTCATAGAACAATTAGATATAACGGCTGTATATTGGAATATTTGCTATGATCCGGACAGATTACAATCTAATCAAAAAATGAAAATGATGTTAGAAGATAAAGGTATTATTTGTAAGGAATTTAATTCGCATTTATTATTAGAACCGTGGATTATAAAAAAGAAGGACAACACTGAATATAAGGTGTTTACGCCTTTTTACAATACATTTCAAAAGCAGGTAATACCTAAACCTATTAGCAAAGTGCAGAGTATAAAATGGGGAAGCTCTTTACCAGCAAGCTTATCTGTTTCAGAATTACACTTGCTGCCAACTATACCGTGGACATCTCATATTGAATCAATATGGGAGCCTACAGAGGAAGGGGCATACAAAACATTCAAGAAATTTTTCTCTAGCAAATTAGCCTCTTATAGTGAAGGAAGAGATTTTCCAAATCAAAATGCTCATTCGATGTTGGCGCCATATCTTTCATTTGGCCAAATAT
Source organism: Bacillus sp. AY2-1 (assembly GCF_008368965.1). Taxonomy (NCBI): domain Bacteria; kingdom Bacillati; phylum Bacillota; class Bacilli; order Caryophanales; family Bacillaceae; genus Bacillus; species Bacillus sp. AY2-1. Next base: position 6,049 of record NZ_QPEL01000095.1, read on the forward strand.
CAGTGAAGTTAATGTATCGTTACTTAATAAATAAAAGTACCGAAAGACAATGTAGTCTTTTTGAAAAACAAGTGAATAGTTTTATACGCCAATTAATTTGGCGAGAGTTTTCTTATTATTTGCTATATCACTATCCGTTTACAGTATATAAACCTCTTAATAAAAACTTTGAACATTTTCCGTGGAATAAGGAAGAGGAGTTATTAAGAGTATGGCAAAAAGGTGAAACTGGTTATCCGTTTATTGACGCGGGAATGCGGGAGCTTTGGCAAACAGGTTTTATGCATAATCGGACAAGAATGGCTGTAGCCTCTTTTCTTGTAAAGCATTTGTTAATTCCGTGGCAAGAAGGAGCAAAATGGTTTATGGATACACTACTAGATGCTGATATTGCAAATAATACAATGGGATGGCAATGGGTTGCTGGAAGTGGAGCAGATGCATCACCGTACTTTCGTATTTTTAATCCTATCACACAAGGAGAAAAGTTTGATAAAAATGGAGAGTATATAAGAAAATGGGTACCAGAATTAAGAGATATACCGAATAAGTATATACATAAACCTTGGGAAGCACCTGAGCATATTTTACAAAAGGCCAATATAAAGCTTGGTAATACATATCCTTTGCCAGTCGTTGATCATAAGGCAGCAAGAGAGAGAGCACTGTGTGCATATAAAAGTATGAAAGAGTTCGTATAAAATAGATTAAACGATATGTATTTGAAATTTAAATATTAGAAATTTATCCATTACAAGGGCATACTAATCATATAAAGTTTCTATAATCTTCTAGTAAAAAGGAGAATGTTTATGAAAAAATCTAGTATTATAGTATTTTTACTAACATATAGTTTGTTTTATGTTTCTAGTGTTTTATTCCCTATTGATCGTACTTGGTATGATGCGTTAGAAAAGCCGTCTTGGACACCTCCTGGTATAACAATCGGAATGATATGGGCTGTATTATTTGGACTTATTGCATTATCAGTTGCAATTATTTACAACAACTATGGATTTAAGCCAAAAACATTTTGGTTTGTATTCCTTTTAAATTATATGTGCAATCAAGCGTTCAGCTACTTTCAATTCAGTCAAAAAAATTTGTTTTTAGCAACAGTAGACTGTTTACTAGTCGCTATTACTACGTTACTTCTCATTATGTTTTCTTCCAATTTATCTAAAGTATCAACATGGTTGCTAATTCCGTATTTTTTATGGTCTGCATTTGCTACATATTTATCTTGGACAATTTATAGTATAAATTAAAGACGTAAATGAAAACTTGAGCACAATAAAAATGCTCGAGTTTTTATGTTTATTAATGATAATCTAAAGTATAGAATATATACATCTTAGGGAGGTCATACATATGAAGAAATGGATGAAAATTGTTCTGTACTCTTTACTTGGTATTTTACTTATAGGGAGTATTACTTTTTTTACTTGGTCCCAGTTTACTTACAAACCAACGAAAGAGGCTTTGTCGTTAGTGAATGATAAAAAAGATGAAGATAATATAGTTTTTGGACAGAAAGATGCTAAAATAGGGGTTATTTTTTATCAAGGTGCTAAAGTAGAAGCTGAAGCTTATAGTTACTTAGGAGAAGCTCTTGCAAAAGATGGGCATTTTGTAGTAATGCCTAAGTTACCATTAAACTTAGCGATACTTGGAATCAATGCGGTAGATAGTGTAATTGAACAGTACCCTGAAGTTCAAAAATGGTACGTTGCTGGACATTCAATGGGCGGAGCTATGATTTCTAAGTATGCCTTTCAGAATGAAGACAAGGTAGATGGGATCATTTTCTTAGGCTCTTATCCTGCAGATGATTTCTCTACAAAATCGATTCCAATGTTATCTATTTATGGAGAAGTAGATGCTTTAGCAACTGTAGAAAAAATAGAGAACAATAAAAAGTTAATGTCAAAGAATACAACTATGCACATGATAAAAGGCGGAAACCATGCTCATTTTGGCATGTATGGTGAGCAAAAAGGTGATAATGCAAGCTTAATTACGTCAAAAGCACAACGGGATGAAACAGTTAAAGTAATTGAAGAATGGTTGTTAAAACAATGATAACGAACTTAATAAATCGATCGAAAGAATTCTCCAAACGGTAGATGGGAGTGATAATAAAGAGCCAACTCGTACGAATTGGCTCTTTTATTTCTTTGCTATCTCCAATTGTCCCCTTATTTTCTCTGGAATGTCCTTTTCAGAAATAATATCGTAGGAATAGACATACTTACCTTTCACATGAATTTTTAAGTAAATTTTTCTTGTAAAATCATTAGGCGTGTTCGTTCCAACTTTATATTCTTTTTCATTGCTTAATTCATCAACACCTTTTAGTGAGTACATAGCTCTTCCTTTATGATGATAATCTGGAACACCATATCCTTTCGCAACGGCATATACATTCTTTTCTTCAGCAATCGGATTAAATCTGTCTAAATCTCCGCGTAATATGAAAGGTAGTAAGTATATAGGGAGGCCTATTCCTAGTATGCAAATTACAAATTTTTTCATGATCGTTTCTCCTCTTGTTCATTTACATGATTCAGTATAGAAAAAAATTCTTATAAATATAGAGGGAAATTCCTTAAGGTTTTCTTAATAAAGTTTAACCGTGTGAAAAAAGACTAACTTGAGCAGTAAGCTTACGGAATGAATAGCCAAATAACCTGTTTTCTTTATTTTTTGAGGATAGGTTATTAGGTTTTATATTGGTATGAGTGAATTAAGAAATAAGTGAGATTTAGGAAATAGAATAAATTTATTTTACAGTAATAAGAGAATTAACTAAATAAATGAGAGTGAGAACAATTAAAGAAAGCATCTAGTCGGGTGCTTTTTTCTTTTGAAACAGAGAATCTCATGGGTCATTTACATGTAAATTAGTGCTGTGCTTCTAAGTCCTTGGAAAATCCAACAATAAAAAAAGAGGGGGAGGGCATTTTTTATTGAAGTTTGTTAATGATAGATTTTTAATTAGTTAGGGGGGATCGTAAAATAGATTATTAATCTCTTTGATAATTTTTATTTTCCTTATAGTTGGCATACTGTATTAGAAATTTTAAATTTTGAAAGGAGAATCAATAAGTATGGGTAAGAAAAGAAGAACAAGTAATAAGTTATTACTTGTTAGTGCGATTTTTTCAATAACAATTCCCTCAGTCTCATATGCGGAGGAAGTAATTTTACCTGAAAATTTTACGAGTTCTTCAAGTTTGTATGAGGGACGGAATACGGAAGTATTGAAAACAAGCTTATATCCTGATACATATAATTATCCGTTTAACCATCAATTTATTTCGAAATTAAAGGAAGCAAACACAACTATAAAAAAAGTAGACAATAGTGATGATGAAAATCCTATTCTATCTACTACCCTTTCATTTATTCGCCATATGAATAGTGAAGATTATAAATCTGCATTTGATTTAACCTCAAGGTCATTACAGAAAATAATATCCGAAGAATGGCTGAAGAGCTATTGGGAGGGACTCCCAGTACAATTACAAGCAGGTTCTTTTATAGAAATTGGAGAGGTTACACAAAAAGAGACAAATCCTGTTCATACAAATGTGGAGATTCAATTAGTTTTTGAAAAAATGACTGTACCTTTACTAATTAAACTAGATCCATCTGGAAAAATAGACGATTTTCAACTAAGCATGTCGTTTAGTCCTGTTGCAGAGCGTCCATCATATAGTAAGCCTGAATCATTTGTTGATAAAGAAGTAGTAGTTGGAAGTGGTGCATTTCCATTACCAGGAACATTGTCGGTTCCAAAAGGAAAGGGTCCTTTTCCAGCGGTTATTCTTGTTCAAGGATCAGGAGCAACCGATCAGGATGAAACAGCGTTTGCTTTAAAACCATTTCGCGATTTAGCTGAAGGTCTTGCATCGAAGGGAATTGCTGTTCTTCGCTATAATAAAAGAACTTATGAACATGGGTTGAAAACACAATTTAGTCCCTTTTATACAGTTGATAAAGAGACAACAGATGATGCTCTTTTTGTAACTCAATTTCTTAAAAATGAGCCTCTAATAAATAAGAATCAAATATATATTCTTGGTCATAGTCAAGGTGGAATGATGCTTCCGAAAATGATTGAAAAAGACCAAAATAATAATATTGCTGGGGCAATTGTAATGGGTGGGCCAGCTCGTACGATCCAAGACGTTGTTTTAGATCAATTTGAGTACCTTTTTTCTATTGGAGCAATGAATCTAGATGAATATAAATTCTACAAAGCACAATTTGAATTATTAAATGATCCAAATTTCTCTAGTCAGAATCCCCCAAAAGATTTTTACTTAGGATCAGCAATATTTTGGGATTCTATCCGAAAAATTAAAGCAGCCGAAATGTCAAAAGAACAAAAGACACCGCTTCTTATTATTCAAGGGGAAAGAGACTATCAAGTTCAATCAAAAATCGAAATTCCTCTTTGGAAAGAACAATTAAAAGAACGAGATAACGTCGATTATCGACTATATCCGAAGTTAAATCATTTCTTTACAGAAGGTGATGGAGAAATAAGTAAACCGGATGAATATTATAGTCCTGCTAATATCCCTGAGTATGTTATAAATGACATTGCTGCTTGGGTGCAAGGAAGATCGCAATTAAATTAGCAACTATATGTTTTAATAAAGACTTTCTTTCTGTAATCAAACTAGAAACATTATTAGGTTATATGTTTTTTAGCACTCTTTTAAAAAGAGTGCTTTTTTATTTTCCTAGGATTTAATTAACGAAAAAAATATCTTGTACTCCTTTTGTAACTTTTTCTAAATAGAAATTTTCTATAAAACAATGGGCTTGCCTTCCAAACAAATCGTTATTTGTAGCACTTTTATCAAAGCAAACTTCTCGTGACATCGCTGTGATATTCAAAAACATTTATAACTTATTTTATGAAATTTTTTGAAAATTTAGGTTTAACATCTTTAAAATAGGTGTATTACATATTACATAACAACTAAATAAAAAAATAAAAAATCTAAAGGAGGAAAAATACAATGCACAAGAATGAAAGAAAACCGGTGGTTCATGAATATGAAAATGAACAGGAAGTAGTTATGAAAGTAAAAGAGCTAGAATTGCAAGGGATTCACCAAGATGACATGTATGTCTTAACACATGAAAAACATCTAACAAAAAAGATTGCGGATGATACAAACACAAATACGATTGGAGTAAAAGAACAAGGATTGGGAACAAGTATTATCAACTTTTTCTCCAAAAAAGGGGACGAACTTCGAAATCAAATGGAAGAAATGGGATTGTCGAAGGAGGAAGCTAACTTATATGAAGAAAAACTAGATCAAGGGAGGATTTTACTCCTAGTAACAGCTGAAACACCAATGGCGAGTGATAGGAAGTCGCAAACCTATCATTCTCTCTAATAGATTGCAATAGGTAAGGTAATTATTTTAAGTTGTAGCATTGAAGAAAATAAAAGTAGAGAAGGGTGAGAAAAATGAAACATACAATATTTAAATATGCTGTGATTGGGATTACGACCGGAGTCATCGTCTCCCTATTAAAAAAAGAAAATCGGAAAGCTATACAAACAAAAGGAAAAAGCGTAAAAGAAAAACTACAAGAAGGAAACATAAAGGAAACATTGGAGAAGGTAACTGAGACAAGTAAACAATTCTCTGCAACTGCAGCTAATGTTGCAAAACAAACATTACCACAATTGCTTACAGCCACACCAGTTGTCATTTCTACCATTAAAGACTTAACAGAAAACGAAAGTAACAAAAAGAAAAAAGATGAAAAGGATTACGAAATAAATGAAAATAGTAGGAACCTAGACGGAGAAAAAACGAAAAATGAAAAGAAATATGTGAAAGAAGGGAAAGAAGAGAGTGCCTAGATTTAATTCTTAAAAGAGAAAGTGAGGAAAAAAGTATGAAATCTCTGTATGCAATTGATGTAGGAATTGGCTTTACCAAGCGGGCATATCGACAGGATGTAGATTCTGAGATGACGATTAAGAGTGAAGCTTCCACACTAGCCCCTGTACCTAATCATACTGACAGTGAAGATTTAACAAAGGTGAGTTTTATAGACTTAGACTTTGCATACTACATGGGAAATGAAGCACATCAATCTGACGCTTCATTGCTTCCTCCATTTAATGAAGAAATAGAAAATTATTATGAAAGCGAACGTTTTAAACAACAAATATTTGGTTGCATTGCAAAGGATTATAAAGAAAATGTCGTGTTACCTTTAGTTGTTACCGGGCTTCCAGTCACTTGTTTTGGTAGTCAGCACGAGCAATTACAACATGCACTAAAAAAAGAAACTTCCGTGCAAATTGATGGGAAATTTATTAATATTACGGTGGAAAATGCTTTGATTCTTCAGCAACCAGTCGCTTTACATGCCTATTTCTTAAAAGAGGGAATTATTCAGGAACAAGATCGCATCTTAATTATTGATGGTGGATTTCGTACATTAGAAATGGCAGATATGAAACAGAATCTCATTTTAAATCATTATGAGACGGAACTAGGATGTAGCAAGCCTTTGAAAAATATTAAGAATATCCTGCAGAATCATGCGGGTGAAAGTAATCAATTGCATATTAACGACATGCCAAAAATATTAGAAAAAGGATATGGAGATCGAGACGAAAATTATGAGACAAGTCAGGTTCATACTTTGATTCAAAAAGAGTTGGATGCACACTTCCAAGACGTCATACGTGTATTACAAGAACAATTTACGTTAGAACAGTATGATACTATCATTTGGACAGGAGGAATAGTAGATCTCCACAAAAAACGAATTGAAAAAATGCAAAGTGAAATTGCTTCTTTCCGTATGGTAGACGCTTCGAAAGAGGCTGCACTTCATGGATACTACATTATTGGGAGTCAAGTATTTGACGACATCACCAATCAATCTGCATATGAATCCAAATTATAATAACGACTGAAATGGAGTTCATTGAATAGACGTGCCAAATTATGTAGCTTCTTTTCCACATATAATAAATTCTTTATAAGAAAAGATAAAAAGTGCTTGTATAGAGGAAATGTTTAAAATTGAAAATAAAAATAACTAATATATAGGGGGTCTTCCTTTTAAAAGAATAAGACCTCCTATGTCATTTATTTTGTAATTTAGATGATCTAAAAACTTTTCCTTCAAGACATGAATACCTACATACAAATTTCGTATTACGGATATGATTCGATCAAACATAAAACTATTTAGAAAGGAAGAATAATATGGAATGCATAAAAATGACGAAATGGAGTTGGTATCATGTGAAAACTAGTAAGCTTGAAAAACTTTCTTCTATAATCCCCCGTGATGTAACATCTTATTTCTCTCAATTTGTAAAGAAAATAAATTCTCCCTGTGAAAATGGATTATATGTTTATACGTTATCACCAAGCCAAACTTGTGTATATGGTTCGTTTTTATATGATCAAGATAAAAAGGACGCCAAAATTCAAAAATTTCTTCATTATTTTGTAGCTCATGGAATACTGATAACGGTCCAAGAAAAAGAGGAAGAGGATTTTCAAGAATTAATACATAATTTCCCTATGGGTACAAAAAATTGTAATAGTTCTGCTGAAGGATTATGTGCTATCTTATCAATGTTTATATCTCATTATTTGCGAAAGGTTGACTACTTTGAAAACAATTTCAGAAATGTATTATGGGATTTTTATCATCATAATAACATAGCAGTTTTAGAAAGGATTTATCATATTCGTCATGAATTATTTATGAACACACATGTGTTTCGCTTAATACAGGAAGTGTTACAAGGCTTGGAGGAAGCTTGGTTAGAAAACTTAACAAACACCCTTTGTTATAAACAAACACACGTAAAATTAGAGCGTGGATTACAACTTGTTAAAGAGTACCAAGAAGAATTAGACACGATGATTCATTTACAAGAAGTTGTTTCTTCTCATCGTGGGAATGAAATTATGAAAGCTCTTACTGTATTAACTGCTGTGAGTACGCCTTTGACAGCTTTAGGAGCATTATGGGGAATGAATTTTAAATACATGCCTGAACTAGAATGGAAATATAGCTATTTAATCGCTCTCTTATTTATTATTTTCACAACGGTAGGTATGTATATGTATATGCGATTCAAAGGGTGGACAGGTGATTTATTACGAGTAAAGAAAAAGAAATCTTTTTTTAAATCTAATTAGTCCTGTTTATAAAAAATATGATAGATATATAGTTAATAATATTTATTAATTGGGGTAGTGCCACATGCCCATCAACCTAAGGAAAGCAAATACCCCAAAACGAGAAAATTGACATTTCCAGATGAAAATGTACAATTTTTTTGTTTTGGGGATGCTTCAAAATATTAGTTTGATAGCAATGTGTCTCTATCCATATAGGTTCGTGAATTACGGTACTATGACCATATCGTACAGCTAGTTGAGTGTTCAAATGTTTTTGGTCAAAGCTTTTCTCCTAATATCATATGAACTCACTTCATCACTCCATAATTTTTAGGTAGTGAACGATTTTAGATTACCTAAAATCACTATGATATCCTAAATAATATTTAAAAAGCTAAGTCCATACATCGCAGCAACTGTAAAAATGACTGTCCATACTGCTAGACTGACCGTCATCCAACTTATGACGTGTGTCCGGTTAGATCCAAATGTTAAAGCTAATACGGCTGCAATATCAGTTCCTACGAGAATTGGAGCTAGAAGAGCCAAACCTGGAATACCATATCGATCCCATATTTTTCTTGATCGGGTTTCTTTTTTAGAAGGTGTTGTTATACCTTTTTTTTGTTTTCTTGCTGCTTGCCATTTTGCATACTGTTTAAAGAAAAAACCGAGTAATAGAACCAAGATAAGATTTCCTGCAAATGCTGTTACTCCTACTGCAAATGGTTGTAATCCCCATGCGATACCAAGTGGTACAACAATTGATACATCCATCCATGGGGCAAATGCTAAAAGAAATAACACTACATATTGCCATAATGCCCCCGCATTTTGAGCCCACTCCACCATATTGTTTCATCCCCTTTGTTAAATACGATTTAAAATAAAAATAGTGGTTAACCAATAGACAATATATTGACCTGCACCTAGTAAACCAATGCACAATAATGGAACAAAATTATGTTGAGAAAAGAGAAAGCAAATCCCTGCCGTTACTGGAAGCGCAATACTATAGTAAATATACACATTTCGGCAAGCCTTATAGGTTACCCACTGCTGCCCTTCATCTATTTCACGAAATTCGGATGGTATAAAACCAAATAGCCTAATCTTATCATGAGGATTCTTTCGGTTATAAATCCTTGTGAGAATGAGCCATAAAAAAGTAACCGTCACTAAAATCCCGAAACATAACTTAGCTAAAATGACTTGTGTATTCATAAGAGAAAATAGTAAAAATGCAATAATCAACACAAATATACTGGCCCCTATAAGTGGAGATCTTAAAACCTGTTTTATCATAATCGTTCCTCTCCCTTTAAATAAAAAACCTCTTCTACGGTAACTTGAAATACAGCAGCTAATTTTAACGCCATAGTGACAGATGGAGAATAATCACCTTTTTCTATTAATCCAATTGTCTGCCTTGTGACCCCAATTGCATCGGCCAAGTCTTGCTGAGTCCATCTAAATCGTGCTCGTAATTCTCTAACTCTGTTTTCTAGTATCATAATTCCCCTTTCCTCATTTACAATTACTGTAATTGCAAATGATTACTAACAAAATGTAAACAATCATTTGCATTATGTAATGAATAATTGCTAAACACGACATAAATTACCCTTATGTTAAAAAGGGAGTCCACCCCATCGCTATCAAGATACCAAAACAAAATACCCCATAAAATGAAAAAATACGCTATTCTTTCTGTAGAATCATAGGAAAGGATGGCGTTTTTGTATGTCTATTTCTGTATCTGATGAATTACAACTATTAGCTCAAGAAATTCAAAAATTCTTATCTCCAAATATCTTACGAGATCTTGCTAGAGATGTTGGTTTTGTACAAAGAACTAGTAAATACCAAGCAAAAGATTTAGTCGCTTTATGTGTATGGATGAGTCAAAATGTCGCTACAACTTCTTTAACCCAGTTATCTAGCTGTTTAGAAGCATCGACAGAAGTGCTCATCAGTCCTGAGGGACTGAATCAACGATTTAATAAAGCGGCTGTCCAATTTTTACAACACATATTATCTAAACTACTAAACCAAAAATTGGCCTCATCTATACCTATTCCTTCTCCATATACTTCTGTTTTCAAGCGTATTCGTATTTTAGATTCAACTGCATTTCAACTTCCAGATCCCTTTTCATTTGTTTATCCAGGTGCAGGAGGATGCAGCCATACAGCGGGGGTGAAGATTCAGCTAGAGTATGATCTATTAAGTGGCCAGTTCCTGCATATCCATACAGGTCCAGGTAAACAACATGATCGAACCTACGGTTCCCTGCGTGTTCCAACTGTGACAGCGAATGATTTATGTATCCGAGATTTAGGGTATTTTCATTTGAAAGATCTTAAACATATACAAGACCAAAAGGCTTACTATATCTCTCGTATCAAGTCGAATACACGTATTTATCAAAAAAATCCCAATCCTGATTATTTTCAAGATGGAAGAATTAAGAAAGGTACAGAGTATATTCAAATAGATATGGAGGGTTTAATGAGCTCTCTTCAACCAGGACAAACATGTGAAATAGCTGACGCTTATGTAGGAATGACTGATAAAGTGCCGACTCGTGTGATTGTTCATCGACTAACAAAAGAACAACAACAAAAACGATTACACGATCAAACTGTAAGAGAAAAAAAGAAAGGAATGAAGTATTCTGCTCGTAGTAAACGACTTAGCGGTATCAATGTATATATGACAAATACCTCTATAGATATTGTCCCGATGGGACAAGTACATGATTGGTATTCTTTACGTTGGCAAATCGAGCTTTTATTTAAAACGTGGAAATCATTCTTTCATATTCATCATTGTAAAAAGATAAAACGAGAACGATTAGAATGCCATTTGTATGGGCAACTGATTGCCATTTTACTTTGTTCTTCTACCATGTTTCAAATGCGACAATTGCTTCTTATGAAAAAGAAACGAGAACTGAGTGAATATAAGGCCATATATATGATTAAAGATTACTTTCTTCTTATTTTCCAAGCTATACAGAAAGACACCCAAGAGCTATCAAAGATTTTAATTCGCCTGTTCAACCTCCTACAGCAAAACGGGAGAAAATCTCATCGATATGAGAAGAAAACAGTCTTTGATATATTAGGTGTCATTTACAATTGTACCATGTTTGATAATCAAGCGGCTTAAATCAAAAAATTGAAACCCATTAGGGTTTATTTCGTATGCAAATCTTTAAATTCCCTACACGTAGCTTTTAAAAAAAAGAAACAACCTCTATTATAATTAACGTTTTATGGTCTTAGCTTGATAGCGATGGGGTAGTGCCATATCCCTATCAAGTTAAAGTTTTGATGTCCCCGCAATGATAAAAATTGTGAATATTTATATGAAAGATTAGAGCTCTCCTTCTTGTAGGAGGGCTCTAATCTTTGTTTAAAAACTATAGCATATACATGGGCAGACTCAATATGTGAACTTTGTCCGGATTCAATTTAGAATATAAAAAAGGAGAACTTGCGTTAGAATACAAGCTCTCTTTAAAAGAAATAACGTAATTGAGATACTTATATATTAACAATTTTTTCTTCTAATTCCAT
>NZ_QPEL01000096.1:0-4860 GCF_008368965.1 Bacillus sp. AY2-1
TTTTTATTCTTTATCTAAAGTTTATTAAAAAGAAAAAGGCTGATAAAAAAATATTTATAACTATGGTAACTTCCATTATTGTATTTCTTATTACAGTCATTTCAACTATATATGTGCTTGAGTGGGACAAAAAACAAGAAAAAAAGAAGCATGAAATGTGTCAAAAAGGCAATATATCGTATTGTAATAAATATAATACCAAAGTAGTCTTAGACAATCTGAAGAATGCAGACGGTATAATGTACATCACTGCATTTACAAAAGAATATAATATGTACCGTGAAATATATAAACCTGATAAATGGAAAATTCAGCAAATTGGAATTGAACATTACTTTGAGTATATATTTGGGGATATATTATACACTGACGATAAAAAAATCGGTATTACATATAAAAATGAAGGTACTGGTAGTATGTACGCAAAAATTATTGATAAAAGAATATTAAATTCTAAGCAAGATGTTAAAGATTTCAAAGAAAATATAGATAAATTATCTTTTAAAGTTAATAAAGAAAAAGAAGAGGCTGAAAAAGAGAAAAAAAGACAACAACAAGAGAAGGCACTAGCAGAAAACGAAAAAAGAGAAGAAGAATTACGTCAAAGTTATGAGAGACTACAAAAACTCGAAGATGCTTATATTACATTAGGTGAATTTCAACAATTGCAGTTGGGCATGACATATGAGGAATGTATAAAACTTATTGGTGGTGAAGGGAAGTTAACCTCCGAAAGTTATAATTATAAAATATATGAATTTGAATCTTTATCTGGTAAAGGTATCGCACTACTAAGCTTTTATAACAATAAATTAGAATCTAAAACACAAAATGGTTTAAAGTAGTTTTTATTTTTTAGTGTTTTATACCTGAATCCTTAAAATCACTCTTTATAAGCTGCTCCTTTTTCTTCTATAAAAGGAGCAGTATTTATTTATATACAGACCGCTAAGAGCACAATTTTGTGGTCACATCCCCTCCTCTTATCAACCCCTACTTACATTTTCAATAATCTCTCGTAGAAACAAAGGTACAGATAAAAAAAGACCTCCTAAAGGAAGTCCATTTTTAATTACATAGTGTTATTGGCGGTTCAAGTATTTGTTCTCCACTTACTTTTCCTTGATAGCTCTTAGAATTGAACCAGTTGCGATTAACATTGTACCCGCTACAAAGAATGACGCACTAAGTACAAAGAAACCTGTAAGTACATTTGTATTGATAATATAATTATACGCATCTCCGCCTACGTAGGCATATTTATTTGAATCGGTATATATTTCAGAATTTTGATATCCTCCGAGTCTATCAAATCCTAAGAAAAGTAATACTGCTGAATGAATGTAAAAGATAATTCCCCAAATTGTCCATTTTTTTGTTTTCACGATAATTCTCCTTTTTGTGTCTATTGCTAATTAATTTATTTATTTATTTATACAGTTTAATTGTTTCTTATTGGAATGTAAATCATATTAATCTCGACTTTCTTAACCTCAACATCTATTCCTAGCTTATCAACTTCTGATTTTAATTGATTCTTACTATCAACAAGGTTTAAAATTTCTTAAAACTCTGTCCTTCTATTGTCAAGTTTCTTTCGCTCAGCTTCCACACTCTCATATTTCTTTCTCGGACACTCAACATTTCCATACCATGTGTCTGAACCAACCTACGCCTACCCTCTCCAAAAGTCCTCCTCCGATTGTGAAAATCCCCCTCTACATCAAAAAAAGAATGAATCTCCTCATTCCCCTTACCATTATACAGACAGCTAAGAACATTATTTTGTGGTCACAAATGGTCACAGAACTTACAATAACCATTGCTTTTTTAATAGAATTTCGTTTATATAAACCCTTAAAAACCCCTTTAAACCAACGTTTCTCCCATAGCTCAGCAGGGAGACCACCACCTTGACAGGGTGGAGGTCGTGAGTTCGAGCCTCTCCGGGGTCATACAAAAGAGAGTCGCAAATCCTTATTTCCCAAGGGATTGCGGCTTTTTATTTTGTTTTGAATTTATTAAAGTTCAATACAGTGGGCTGAGTGGCGACGAATTTGGCGACCAGTTGGTGATAGTAGATACCGTTGTTACATCTAGCGTCAGCCGAATAAAGTTTTGTTTAGTTTCTCCGCTGCTTCTTTTTGCATGTTCGGTAACACATGTGAGTATGTATCTAACGTTAAACTCACTTTACTATGACCTAAACGTTCCGCTACAATCTTTGGATTTATTCCTTCTAGTAAGAGTGAAGTAGCGTGTGTATGTCTAAGATCATGAAATCGAATGTCAGGCACGTTAGATTTTTGAATCAAGCCTTTAAATGTCCTTAATAAATTTCTAGGGCTTAGAACAGTTCCCCGACACGTACATATTACTAGAACATGATCTACATACTCAGTTCCCGCTTTTAATTTTTCTCGCATTATACTCACCTTATGTTTTTTCAAGACAGGGAAAGTATTGGATAACAAGGTAATAGAACGAATACTTGATACAGTTTTTGCACCTGTTAAAAACTCTTTCCCGTCATGACTTAATGTTTGTACAATATGAACAATTCCTTTTTCTAAATCTATATCTTTCCATCTTAAACCTAATAGTTCCCCTTGCCTCATTCCTGTTGTAACAGCTAGGTGAAAAGCTATATAGTATCTGCTATCTCTTGAAACCTTCAAGAAGGCTTTTACTTCCCCTACATTCCAGACATTCATTTCCTTCCTCGTAACGCGAGGGAGTTCTACATGGGATAACACGTTCTTAGGAATTAAATCTAGGTCTACAGCCTTTTTAATAGAATTATTTAGAATGTTATACACCTTTTTAATGGTAGCACTAGAACGTCCTTTATCAATAAGTGAATTGATAAATCTTTGAATTAGTATAGTAGTTATTTTAGATAAAGGATACTTCCCTAAGAAAGGGAGAATATGATAGCTGATATAAGTTTCATAGTTTTTAGCAGTTTGTTTCCCGATTTGCTTCTGTTTTGTTTGAAACCAATCTAGTAAGTACTCTTAAAACAGTATATTAGACGATTCAATATACGTTTCAGCTGCAAGTTCATTTAATAGTACTGCTAGTGCCTTTTCCGCTTCCCGCTTTGTTTTAAATCCCCTCTTCTTCTTTCTTGTTCTCTTACCCGTAATAGGATCAGTCTTTATCGTTACTTCATACAGCCAATTCTGACCGTCTTTTCTTACAGAACCTTTCATAGCAAACATCCCTTCATGATGCCCTCTAAAGCCATGAATGTTCCCTGTACACTTAATAAGTTATTGAATTTGTACCGTACTGTCAATCACTAAAGAGTATGTTTTTTAATAAAGATGTCCTAAAACGATAGATAGCTGCAAGTTTAAATGTGTAGGGGTTACTAACTACAAAATTTGAAGAAAGGAAGGTGAACGTAACTATTGTTAAAGGTAACGAGATTATATTCATGGAAATGTCACTGCGAATTTACGAGATTTTTTATAATCCACTGTCCTAAAAATGTTTAAAAATGCTAGTTCTATAAGTGTAGGGTGAAAATTCCCTGCATCTTTTTAATTAAAAAATTTAAATGTAACTGTCCCAAAAAGATGAGAAACTGCAAGTTATCCCTATGAAAGGTGATATAAAACGAGGTGAATTTATGACAACGATTATTCCTAAACAATCACTAGCCACACATGATGTAACAAAACGATTTGAAAAAGTCTCTACAGATATTTTCTATTATGTTCAATTAGGATTGATAAAGCCTTTTGATATAACACTGTATATCAAATACCTTGAATTATTTAATAACGAATACGGCTACGCTTATCCAACAATTTATCAGTTGGAGGAATATTTGAATTGTAGTAGGCAAAGTATCGTTAGTGCTAATAAACGTTTAATAGATGCTGGACTGCTAATTATTAAAAAGCATAAGAATAACAACAATATTTATTTTCCTTTGCAGCCACACACGAATGAGGATTTAGAAAAACAAGTTCCTGAACTACTTATTCAATTAAATAAACGAAGGGAGAAAATTTATGGTTTAGCAACTGCAGATAGATATAGACTTGAAAATTTATTTAAATTGTAAAGTCCCTAACGTGTGTGACTAACATAATTGGTATCAATAAATTTAGATTTGCATTCGTTAGAAAAGACTTATTTAGTCGGCTGAAATATAGCCGTTATGCAGACTTAATAAACATACTTAGATATACAAACTTAAATATATCTATAAAAACGAGACTAATATATTAGCTATTCTAATACTAGTAAAGGAGAAAGAAATAATGTACTTAAGAGAAGAACAAGAGACAATTATCAATATCCATGAGGAAAGCGGCGAAATCACGTTGTATACCTGTGCACAACGATATGTAATAAAGGTAATGGAAGTGGCTGATAAATATCAGTTACCAATTGTACTGAGAGATGTCATAGATGGATTTCCTCAGCCAATAGAGATGAAAACTAAATCTATTCAAGCAGTAATCCATGTCTTAGGTGCCTAGACAGAGTGTGTAAAAATGTGCAATTTTAAATATTCGCATAGCCCCCACCCTATGGGGGACGGGGGGTACAGTATATTAGTCTGGTTCTTGCACAATATACACAATGGGTTTGAAAACTTTTTATGCACAAGGCAGAATATAAAGTAAAATATAAATAAGGAGGTATAATATGAAATCTGCTAAAGATACGGCTATGATGGATTTATACATGCTAAATAGAATTGTACTGTCTTGTGGAAAAAATGATGAATTTTGTTCGGCGTTTAACTTTGTTTTATTAAGAGATTATTGTTTAGTGTTCGAAGAAATGAATAACGCTTTTAGTCACCCTATACAAATAGATAGAAATATAAATAGAATT
>NZ_QPEL01000097.1:0-14663 GCF_008368965.1 Bacillus sp. AY2-1
GTTTCAGCGACTTTTATAATTTAACATTTCTCGTTAAATCTGTCAACAACTTTTTTCTTTCGTTCCTGACGACGCTTATTAATTTACCATACTAATCATTTAATAGTCAACACTTTTAAAAAAAACGCCAAAATAATTTTATCTTGGCATAATATAAAGCTTAATAATCACTAATGCTGCCACACCCGGTAGGCCTAATAAACTCGTTATTGCTGCTGTACCCATGTTAATCGGGATATGAAAATCAAAATATGTCCCTACAACATTTACGATAAAAAGCAACGCTATGCCTAAAGTAACATGAAAAATCACCTTACCTATAAAACGCAATGGCTTAGAGGCAACACCAAAAACAAGAAAAATAAACACTAAAGTAAGAATGCCAACAATAATAATTGTAGAATTCATCTTTTCCTCCTTATGAATGACCTATACATCTATTTGTATGGGACAAGACAATAAAAAAGAACAGTTATCATAAGCGACATCTCTTTCATATAAACAAAATGAAACAACACCTCAGCATTTTAACAAATAAAATAAAAAGGCCTGCTTAGAAAGCAGAACCCTTTACCATTGTTCCATTTTTACAGGACGACGCTTTGCTTCTTTCAACAAGAAGAAATATTTCGCCTCTGCTATCTTCAAAGAACAAATGACATCTTGAGATGGTTCTACACTTTGTTCAACCATTCTCTTCTGACGTAACCACTCATTCTTCACTTTTTCCAAAAGTACAATTAACTTATCATCATACTCTTTACGCAATTTACCCTTTTTTTGAAAGAACATTTTTGTTTCTCCTCTTATACTTCTCTGCGACCTTCTAACGCTTTCGATAGTGTCACTTCATCTGCATATTCTAAATCTCCACCAACTGGCAGACCATGTGCAATACGAGTTACTTTAATGCCTGTAGGTTTTAAGAGGCGGGAGATATACATCGCTGTAGCTTCCCCTTCAATATTAGGGTTTGTTGCTAATATTACTTCTTGTACCGTTTCATCATGTAGTCGCTTTAAGAGTTGCGGGATATTAATGTCTTCCGGTCCAATTCCCTCCATAGGAGAAATCGCACCACGTAACACATGATATACACCTTGATACTCTTTCATTTTTTCCATCGCGATTACATCTTTCGGTTCTTGCACGACACAAACAACTGATTGATCTCGATGCGAATCATTACAAATATAACAAGGATCACGATCAGTAATATGTCCACATACAGAACAATACGCTAAATCTCGCTTCGCATTTACAAGTGCTTTCGCAAAACCTAACACATCATCTTCTTTCATATCTAATACGAAAAATGCCAATCGAACCGCTGTTTTCGGTCCGATACCTGGCAACTTCATAAAACTATCGATTAGTTTTGATATTGGCTCTGGATAATGCATGTATCAATATCCCCCTAGAACATTCCACCTGGTAAGTTTAAGCCTTTTGTAAATTTACCCATTGTAGAGTTTGATAGCTCATCGGCCTTTTTAAGTGCATCATTTGTTGCAGCTAACACTAAGTCTTGTAACATTTCGATATCTTCTGGATCTACAACTTCTTCTTTAATCTTCACTTCAAGAATTTGCTTGTGACCATTTGCAATAACTGTAATCATTCCGCCGCCAGCTGTACCTTCAACTGTTTTTTCACCAAGCTCTTCTTGTGCTTTCGCCATGTCTTTTTGCATCTTTTGCATTTGTTTCATCATGTTATTCATATTTCCCATTCCGCCACGCATCATAATTAATTCCTCCTAATTATTATTACTCTTTTATTTCAATGAGTTCTTGTCCTACTAATTTCACTGCCTCTTCTATAAGAGGGTCTTCCTTTTTCTCCGGGCTTTCTTCAGACTCTCCACCTTCACGTTGTAAAAAGTCTTCACGGATTTTACCCCATTCACTTTTTGGAATGGCAATCATATTTAACCTTTTACTTAGCAATTCAAATAAAGCTTGTTCTACTGTATCCATAGCTTCTCGATTTTCGCTCGCCATTTTACAGTGAATCTCATATTGAAATGCTAAAACGTAAGTGTCATCTGAAGCTGCCACTGGTTCACTATTTTCTAGTAAAACAGCAAACGCTACTTTGTTATATGATTTGAGTCTTCCTAACAACTCACCCCATACAGCTTTTAATTGTTCTAAATCTTGACGCTTCGCTTGTTTTAATACTTCATTTACACGCCCGATAGGAATCTTCATACTTCCTGTTCGTACGGGTTTTGGTGTTGCACGTGTCTCTCTTACTTCCTGTTGTACACCAGCTGGCACACCGTTCTTTTTGACTTGCTCTAACTCTTTCTCCAATTGCTGCATCCTGTTCATAATTGCTTGCAAACGATCCGTACCGTTTGCTTGCATCATAAACTGTTGACACAACTGCACCATAACAACTTCTAAGAAAATACGCGGATGATTTGTCCACTTCATTTCCTGTTGTCCCTTACTAAGGGTATGAATAATCTCATAGATCACTTCCGGTTGCATTTCTTCACTCAACTTACGGAATTGATCATCTACAATTACTCGTTCCAACATATGTTCTAGTTGCGGTGAAGTTTGATATAAAAGCATATCACGATAATAGTAAATGAAATCCTCCATAAAACGAACTGGATCCTTCCCTTTACTCATCATTTCATCTATGATCTGTAATGCTCTTGATACATCATTTTCACGTATGCATTCTACTAAATTGCCTAAGTATTGCTGAGAAACAGATCCTGTTACCGCCAATACATCTTCTGTCGTAACAATCTCATCACTATAAGATATAGCCTGATCAATAAGACTAAGCGCGTCACGCATACCACCTTCAGCAGCACGTGCAACAATTTGTAATGCTTCATCTTCCACTTGCGTACCTTCATTCGTCACGACTGTTGATAATCTCTCAACAATATCATTCACTGATATTTTTCGGAATTCAAAACGCTGACAACGCGAAATAATTGTAGGCGGGATCTTATGAGGTTCTGTTGTCGCCAAAATAAAGATAACATGTCCTGGCGGCTCTTCTAAGGTTTTTAAAAGCGCATTGAATGCACCCATAGAAAGCATGTGAACTTCATCAATAATGTATACTTTATATTCTACAGCACTTGGAGCATATTTTACTTTATCTCTAATATCTCGAATTTCATCTACACCGTTATTTGAAGCCGCATCAATTTCTAATACATCTGAAATGGATCCTTGTGTAATTCCTAAACAAGAAGGACATTCATTACAAGGTTCAGCTACCGGAGCATGTTCACAGTTAATTGCTTTTGCAAATACTTTTGCAATTGTCGTTTTTCCTGTTCCCCTCGGACCAGAAAATAAATAAGCATGTGAAACTTTCTCTTGAAGAAGGGCATTTTGCAACGTTTTTGTCACGTGCTTTTGACCGACTACATCTTCGAACTTTTGCGGTCTCCATGTTCGGTATAACGCTTGGTATGACACGAAAATACGGCCTCCCTCAAAGGTTATTATCTCATTTATTATAACCCATTCTGTTTATAGATTCCAAAAGTTATTTTCTATACAAAAAACTCACCTTTGTATTAAGGTGAGTTTTGTATACATATATAACTGCCGTGCACCCTCCGTCGATTACGTACCATAAGCGTTACTCAAGCAGTTAGCTCGGTTCAGGCACTCCTGCGGCACACGAGAAGACCCGCTTATTGCTGCTTCCTTCCGGACCTGACAAGGTTCACGGGGTCCCGTTGCGCAGGACCCAAACGTCAACACCACTTACTTAAGGCAGACCTTACAGCAACATAACCTCGAGAGGGGATTCGGCCTCGCTAGAGCGGATTGCGAGTATAGGGCACCGCTACCTCCCCGCTTAGCACGGCAAAGTTAAAACCAATATTCGGTTGCCTTCATTAAAGGCATTATCAGTATAACTTGTTTCTTTATAAAATGCAAATACGTTAGTTCCCATTGCTTTTCTCCAATTTTTTTATCGCTTTTCTTTTTTTACGAAGCTCTCTAAAAAAGTTTGTTAACAACGTACCGCATTCTTCCTCAAGTACACCAGTTACTACTTCACATTGATGATTGAATCGTTCATCCGTTAAAAGATTCATCAATGTCCCTGCACATCCGCCCTTCGGATCACTTGCACCATATACAACTCGCTTCACTCGCGATAAAACAATTCCACCCGCACACATTGGACAAGGTTCTAATGTTACATACAATGTTGCATCTTCTAAACGCCATGTCCCTAATTTTTTACACGCCTCATCTATCGCTAGCAACTCAGCATGAGCTATTGATCTTTGCTCAGTTTCCCTTAAATTATGAGCAACACTAATTACCTCACCATCTAACACTATAACTGCTCCAATTGGTACTTCCTGCATTTCCTCCGCCTTTTTAGCTTCTTCTATCGCTAATTGCATAAAATAAATATCTCGATCTTGTTCCATAACATAGTCCTTTCATTACAAATAAAGTACACTTATTTCCATTTACTGCACAGGGGATAACTTTTACAAATTCAATCCACCCTAAAAGAAAAAGAGAGGGATTACATATGAAAAATACCGCCTTGCTCATTATCGATATGATTAATGATTTTCAATTTTCCCACGGACCCATTCTAGCTCAAAAATGCGAAACTATAACAAACCCTATTTTACAATTAAAGAAAAAAATGAAATCCTTCGGCTATCCTATAATTTACGTTAATGACCATTATCAACTTTGGAGATCTGATATCGACCAACTTATTACTCATTGTACAAATAAATATAGTGAAAATATAATTCATAAGATTGCTCCAAGTTCTGATGATTACATTTTTATTAAACCACATTATTCCGCTTTTTATGAAACACCTTTAAATTCATTACTAGGTTATTTAAAAATAGAAAATCTAATATTAACAGGAGTTGCCGGGAATATATGCATCCTATTTACAGCTAATGATGCTCATATGAGAAATTATAAATTGTATGTACCACAGGATTGTATCGCCTCTAACAACGACCAAGATAATATACATGCTTTAAAAATAATGGAAACTACATTGAAAGCAAATATAACATCGTCATCCAAAATAAAATTTAATTAATACATATATCTATTTTCTAACTTTTTATATCAAATTAACCCACTCGCTTCCCTCTTGTGCTACAATAATTCTGTTTTGTGTTTTTAGTAGTCACGGTAAATCACTGATTGAAAGGAGGAAACAGCGTGACCGGAGTACCATTTATCACGGTTGAAGGACCAATTGGTGTTGGAAAAACTTCACTTGCGAAGGAAATTTCAACTCACATGCAACTCCACTTACTAAAAGAGATTGTTGATGAAAATCCCTTTTTAGGAAAGTTTTATGAAGACATCGACGAATGGAGTTTTCAAACAGAGATGTTCTTTCTTTGTAATAGATACAAACAATTAGAAGATATTAACATAAAGTATTTGAATCAAAGGAAACCAGTAGTAGCAGATTACCATATCTTTAAAAATTTAATTTTTGCATCCCGCACATTAAAAGACTCTCAATATGACAAGTACATGCAAATTTATCGTATCCTTACACAAGATATGCCTGTGCCAAATGTCATTGTTTATTTAACAGCTAGCCTAGAAACATTGCAAAAACGAATCGCCTTGCGCGGAAGAGAATTTGAAAAAAACATGGATCCAAATTACTTACTACAGCTCACAAAAGATTATGAAACAGCAATGGATACTTTTAGAAAAGATCATCCGGAGATACCAGTATTGAAATTTAATGGAGACGATATGGATTTTGTAAAAAATCCTGATGATTTAAACGTCATCCTATCTGCCCTTCAAAATACTCTCTTAAAGGAGTCGAAATAATAATGAATTTAAGGCAAAAATATGATATACCCAATGATGCAGTAATCACTATCGCCGGAACGGTAGGTGTGGGTAAATCAACTATGACAACTGCATTAGCTAATGCTTTAGGTTATCGCACATCATTTGAAAAAGTAGATTCCAATCCATATTTGGACAAATTCTATGCGGACTTCACTCGCTGGAGCTTCCACCTACAAGTGTACTTTTTAGCAGAACGATTTAAGGAACAAAAAAGAATTTTTGAATATGGTGGCGGTTTTGTTCAAGATCGTTCCATTTACGAAGACACTGGAATTTTCGCAAAGATGCATCATGAAAAAGGTACAATGACGGAAACTGATTATGAAACATACAAAGGTTTATTTGACGCTATGGTCATGACTCCTTACTTCCCTCATCCAGACTTATTAATTTACTTAGAAGGTTCTTTCGATGATATTGTCGATCGCATTCAAGAACGTGGGCGCCCAATGGAACAGCAAACACCAATTGAGTACTGGAAAGAAATGCATGGACGTTATGAAAACTGGATTAACAACTTTAATTCATGTCCTGTATTACGCTTAAATATTAATGAGTACGATATTTTAAAAGATGGTGATTCAATCGAACCAATCATTAAAAAAATTGGCCATTTTTTAAAACAAACACGTAAACTTGTAAAATAAAAAACCCGTGCATATGCACGGGTTTTCCTATTAAATTACTTCTTCTTTGTTGGAGCAATAATTTCACTCTCAGGTTTTCCTGCGTTAATACGCTGACGAACAGTACTTGTACTAATATCGTATGCTTCAGCAATCTCTTTAACAGTCATTTCTTTCCCGTTAATTACTGCCGTTAATACTTTACCTGTACGTTTTGGAGCTGCCTCTTTCTTTACAGCTGGTTTTTCAACCTTTTTTGGTGCCTCTACTTTTGTCTCAGCTTGCTTTACATCACAAGTGCAACCACAAAGTTTACGGAATGTATCATCGCTTATAATGCGTGACACATTTGCACCACTGTTTAAAATTCTATTGTTCTTACAGACAGGACATTGTACATAATATAAAGTTTTTCCATCTAAAGGAAACGTTTGTATAATAAGATCCATGTTGACTCCTTTCATATCTATGAAGATAATCATCGGAATATGAGTGTGTAATAAGGACAAAATTACCTTACACCATACTTTATGATTGGTTTTAAAATAAAAACTCGTTACGTGTTGGTAACGAGTTCTCCAATCTCCACTTATATGCGCTGTTGTCAATTATATCTGGAGGAGGTAGAGGGATTCGAACCCCCGCGCGACTCTCGCCGCCTGTCGGTTTTCAAGACCGATCCCTTCAGCCAGACTTGGGTATACCTCCATATTGACATCAAATATAATATCAAAAGAAAAACAGTTAGTCAACCCTACTAAAATAAATTATGAGGAAAGGAAAATTTTACTTTCCCCTTCCTACATTACAGTACTGACAACGCTCATAATTACCAATCACTCATACCGATGAATGTTTAAATTTACTTAATAACTGTTTTTCCTCCCATATAAGGGCGAAGAACTTCTGGAATTATAATTGTACCATCTTCTTGTTGGTAGTTTTCTAAAATAGCTGCAACCGTACGTCCAATTGCAAGACCAGATCCATTTAATGTATGGACATGTTCTGGTTTTCCATTTGGCTCACGGCGGAAACGGATATTTGCACGTCTCGCTTGGAAAGCTTCAAAATTACTACAAGAAGAAATTTCACGATATGTGCCATAGCTTGGAATCCATACTTCAATATCGTATTTCTTCGCTGCTGTAAATCCTAAATCGCCTGTGCACATGCTCATAACGCGATATGGCAACTCTAATAATTGTAACACGCGTTCTGCATCATTTGTTAATTTTTCTAACTCTTCATAAGAATCTTCTGGTTTTACGAACTTCACAAGCTCTACTTTATTGAACTGATGCTGGCGAATTAAACCGCGTGTATCGCGACCAGCTGAACCTGCTTCAGAGCGGAAGCAAGAGCTAAATGCAGCATATCTTATAGGCAATTGCTCTTTATTTAAAATCTCATCACGATGCATATTCGTTACAGGTACTTCAGCTGTTGGAATTAAGAAATAATCTTCACTTTCAATACGGAATGCATCTTCTTCAAACTTTGGAAGTTGTCCTGTTCCTGTCATACTTGCACGGTTTACCATATATGGAGGTAATACTTCTTCATATCCATGCTCATCAGTATGAAGATCAAGCATAAAGCTAATTAAAGCACGCTCTAATCTTGCACCAGCACCTTTGTAAAATACGAAGCGGCTTCCTGTTACTTTCCCAGCGCGTTCAAAATCTAAAATTCCTAAATCAGTAGCAAGATCCCAATGTGGTTTTGGTTCAAAAGTAAATTCTTTCACTTCTCCCCAAGTACGCGCTACTACATTATCATCCTCTGTTTCACCGACTGGAGCAGACTCATGAGGGATATTTGGAATAGATAACATTAATCTTTCTAAGTCTTCTTCAACTGTGCGAAGTTCGTTATCAAAATCCTTTACTTTTTCTCCAACCTCACGCATTTCTAAAATTAGAGCTTCTGCATCTTTCTTTTCGCGCTTTAATACAGAGATTTGTTGAGACACTTCATTACGTTTACTTTTTAATTCTTCTGTCTGAACAAGTAGTTCTCTTCTTCTCGTATCAAGTTCTTCAAAACGTCCGAAATCAGTTAGATCTTCACCTCTATGCTGTAATTTCGCTTTTACTTCTTCAAAGTTTGTACGTAAAAATTTAATATCAAGCATTATATACTCCTCCTTTTATTTTATAAAACACAAAAAACTCCCGTCCCTATATAAAGGGACGGGAGTTAACCCGCGTTGCCACCCTAGTTGAAAGCATTACCGCTTTCCTCTCAAGTAGAAATAACGGCTCTTCACCGGGAATGCTTACTAATCCAAAAGATGTTCCACATTCCATTCCAGGATGGATTCACAAACTGTTTCTATCGATTTCCACCAACCATCGACTCTCTATAAGAAACAACATTTGTTACTATTTCCTATCAACACGCTTATTTTATAAAATTGTTACCATCAATTTACTATAATCTTATACAAGTTGCAAGTTACTTATACAACTTTTTTCATTTTCGCTTCTTTTACCATTTCAACAAAGTATGCTGTGACACGATGATCATCTGTTAATTCCGGATGGAATGAAGCAGCTAAAAACTGATCTTGTCTTACCGCTACCATTCGGTCACCATGCTTAGAAAGCACTTCAACATTATCAGCTACTTCTACAACATACGGCGCACGGATAAATACACCAACGAAGTCTTCACCCACGCCTTCAATTGAAAGCGCAGCTTCAAAGCTATCCTTTTGGCGTCCGAACGCATTGCGCTCAACTGTAATATCCATAGCACCAATATGTGCTTCTTCATAGCCAATAAGTGTTTTCGCAAGAAGAATCATCCCTGCACATGTACCAAACATTGGTTTACCAGACTTTGCAAATGTGCGAAGTGGTTCCATGAAAGCATACTTATCAATAAGACGGCGCATTGTTGTACTTTCACCGCCTGGTAAAATAAGACCATCAATCTCTTCAAGTTGCTCTATACGCTTTACAACAACAGCTTCGGCACCACTTGCTTCAACTGATTTTACATGTTCACGAACTGCACCTTGAAGACCTAGTACACCGATTTTCACCATTTTAAAGTTCTCCTTTAATTACCATCCACGCTCTTGCATGCGTTGTTCTGGTAATAACGTTGAAATTTCGATACCTTTCATTGCATTACCTAACCCTTTAGAAAGGCTTGCAATTAGTTCGTAATCTTCATAATGAGTCGTTGCTTCAACGATTGCACGTGCAAATCTCTCTGGGTTTTCTGATTTGAAGATACCAGATCCAACAAATACCCCATCAGCACCAAGTTGCATCATTAATGCAGCATCTGCTGGTGTTGCTACACCACCTGCCGCAAAGTTTACAACTGGTAAGCGACCAAGACGTTTAATTTCAAGTAATACTTCGTAAGGAGCACCAGTATTTTTTGCATATGTCATTAACTCATCTTCACGTAGACTCGCAACTTGACGGATTTCTGCATTGACTTGGCGCATATGACGCACTGCCTCTACAATGTTTCCTGTTCCTGGTTCACCTTTTGTACGAAGCATAGATGCACCTTCTGCAATACGACGTGCAGCTTCTCCGATATCACGGCAACCACATACAAATGGAACTGTGTAATCACGTTTATTTAAATGGTATACTTCATCAGCAGGAGTTAATACTTCACTCTCATCGATATAGTCTACCCCTAATGATTCTAATACACGTGCTTCTACAAGGTGACCGATACGGCATTTTGCCATAACCGGAATTGACACTGCACCCATAACTTCTTCAACGATTGTTGGGTCTGCCATACGAGAAACGCCACCTGCTGCACGAATGTCTGCTGGTACACGCTCTAATGCCATAACGGCAACTGCGCCTGCCTCTTCTGCAATTTTTGCTTGTTCAGCGTTAATTACGTCCATAATAACGCCGCCTTTTTGCATTTCTGCCATTCCACGTTTTACACGCTCTGTCCCTGTTACATTTGTCATGTACAAAAACCCCCCTAGGTGAATTGCTTTCCCCCGTTAAAGGCGAAAATTAAGAATACTCTTACATTCTACCACTAACTATCAGATGCTTGTCTACTACTTTTTCATAAAGTCGGTATGAAAAATAGGAATAAAAAAAAAGCCCCTACCATGAGGAGCTTTTAAAACCAACCTTTTACTGTATCAACAGCACTATTCCACATACCACTAAAGAATGAACCAATTCCGCGCATAGCACGAGTAAACCAGTTTGCTTCTTCTACTTCAGATGTTGTTACAAGATCCACTTGCAACGACTTACCAGTTAAAAATCCAGGGTCGTTTGTATCTTTTGGCGTAATTACCATTTGACCAAGCGCAGCTCCCTTTTTAATAGGTGCTTCTTGTCCCTTACTTGATTCTTTTAATTCTGTTTTATAAACATCTTTACTTCCTTTTGGCACTGGAAGTGAAATAGCTTGTTTCGTTTGAACTGCTACATCTTTATCTTTCGCATTTTCTACTCTTACTGTTTCTTGTCCTTTTACTGAAGAACCTTTTTTATACATTTGTTTCACTTCAAAGTTAGCAAATCCATAATCATATAGCTTCTTTGTTTCATCAAAACGTGCTGTATGAGAACTTGTTTTAATAACTACAGAAATAAAACGCATACCGTTTCTTTCAACCGTACCAGTGAAGCAATCTCCTGCTTCTGGAGTTGAGCCTGTTTTCAGACCATCTACGCCATCATATTCTTTAACTAAGCCCTTTAACATCCAGTTCCAGTTTGACATTGCAAACTTCTCTTTTTCTGGACGGAATTCTTTTTTAGGAATTTTTGCTGTATCTAACACTTTTGGATAATCTTTAATTAAATGTTGTGCTAAAGTTGCAACATCCTTTGCAGACATTTTATTTTCTTCATCCGCTGTTGTTCCTTCAGGATGCATTCCCTTTAAATCTTTATTCGTTAAACCTGTAGAATTGACAAATTTATAATTTTTCAATCCTAGTTCTTTCGATTTATCATTCATCATTTTTACGAAATCTACTTCTTTACCTGCAATTGCTTCTGCTAATGCAATTGTTGCACCATTTGCAGAAAAGATTGCCATTGCCTCATATAACTCTTTTACTGTATAAGAGCCACCATTTTCTAACGCAACATTTGATAATGAAGCATCTTGTGAAACCTTATATGCATATTCAGAAACCTTAATTTTCTGGTCCCACTTAAGTTTTCCTTTATCCACTGCTTCATGAACTAAATATTCACTCATCATCTTTGTCATACTAGCAATGGATAATAATTCATCTGCATTCTTTTGATATACAATTTTCCCAGAATTCGCTTCTACTAAAATTGCCGCACCTGCTTCAATGTTTAAAGCGGCTCCTGTTTCAGCTGATGCATTGCTATATGGCATAAAAATGCTACAAGCTAGTGTAATCACTGTTACCAAAGCAATGAATCTTTTGCAAAACATACCTTTCACTTTTGTTACCCCCAATATCTATGTACTCACATAACCGTTATTCTAACATAATCAAAAAAAAATAGACAGAGATATCAAATCTCTGTCTATTTGTATATAAGACATTATAATGAGTAGTTTGGAGCCTCTTTTGTAATTTGTACGTGATGAGGATGGCTTTCACGTAAGCCAGCACCTGACATACGAATGAATTGTGCATTCTCGCGTAAGAATTCTAAATCCTGTGCCCCGCAATATCCCATACCCGCACGTAAGCCACCAACTAATTGGTGAACTGTATCTGCTAAAGGTCCTTTATATGGCACTCGTCCTTCGATACCTTCTGGGACAAGTTTTTTATTTCCTTCTTGGAAGTAACGATCTTTACTTCCTTTTTCCATCGCACCGACAGAACCCATACCACGATACACTTTAAATTGACGACCTTGGTAAATTTCAGTTTCTCCAGGACTTTCGGCAACACCAGCAAACATACTACCTAGCATAACAACATGTGCTCCTGCTGCTAAAGCTTTCACCATATCACCAGAGTACTTAACACCGCCATCAGCGATAACTGGAATACCGTGTTTACGAGCTTCGGTTGCACAATCATAAACTGCTGTTAATTGTGGTACACCAACACCAGCTACAACGCGTGTTGTACAAATAGAACCTGGTCCAATACCAACTTTAACTACGTTTGCACCAGCTTCAATTAATGCTTTCGTTGCTTCAGCTGTAGCAACATTTCCAGCGATGATATTTAATGATGGATATTTAGCACGAACTTCTTTTACCTTATCAATAACACCTTTAGAATGCCCATGGGCTGTATCAAGTACAATTGCATCTACACTAGCTTTTACTAATGCATCTATACGAAGCATAGCATCAGCTGTTACACCAACTGCTGCTCCAACTAATAAGCGTCCTTGCTTATCCTTAGCAGAGTTTGGAAATTCAATTACTTTTTCAATATCTTTTATTGTAATAAGCCCTTGTAATACACCGTTATTATCAACAAGAGGGAGTTTTTCAATTTTATACTTTTGTAGGATCTTTTCAGCTTCTTCCAGTGTAGTACCAACTGGAGCTGTAATTAACTGTTCTTTTGTCATTACGTCAGAAATTTTGATTGAGTAGTCTTGGATGAAACGCATATCACGGTTTGTAATAATACCAACTAATTTTCGCTCATCTAAATTATTTACAACCGGTACACCTGAGATACGATATTTTCCCATAAGATGTTCTGCATCATATACTTGATGTTCTGGAGTTAAGAAGAAAGGATCTGAAATAACGCCGCTTTCAGAGCGCTTTACTTTATCAACTTGCTCTGCTTGTTGCTCAATAGACATATTCTTATGAATAATTCCTAAACCACCTTGGCGAGCCATTGCAATAGCCATGTCAGCTTCTGTTACTGTATCCATTCCTGCACTAATTAACGGGATGTTTAGCTGTAAGCTTTCAGATAAAACTGTTTTAACACTTACTTCTCTTGGTAATATATCTGACCTAGCTGGTACAAGTAATACATCATCAAAAGTCAAACCTTCTTTAACAAATTTAGATTCCCACATAATTGTTCCCCCTATGATACCAGAAATTATTATTAGTAGCTTATCAATTGGTTAAAATACTGTCAAGGACGTATATATATGTTAGAATTTTTAGACAATAAAAGGAGCGTAATATATGCATCAAACATCTTATACTTGGCAGCAGTTAAGTTTCTTTTTTTCATCTCAAAATGTACAACGTTATCTTGCCCGTTGTTATGAAAAATCCTCTATTCAGGATGCCGAAAAAAAAAGTTTTGAAAATTGTTATCCCTTTATTTATTACCTAGAACACGGGAAAAATTATTATGAATTATATAAGAAAGCTCCATTTTCTATTCAACCAATGTTGTTATTTTATGGAATTAGTCAACTTTTTAAAGCATGTCTACTAACCATTGATCCTAACTATCCTGAATCCACTACTGTTTTAGCTCATGGCGTTACAACTCGCAAACGAAAAAAACAAGGGTATCAATTTTTAGAAGATGAGGTGAAGATACAAAAAAACGGATTGTTTACTCATGTTGCAGAACAACTGTTTCACATGAAACACTTAGAAGCAGAAAAATTTAACATGCTAGAACTAATGGGAAATATTCCAGAATTACAAAATTTGTTTCGCTATAGTCAAAAAGGATCAACTTTATATAAAATCGATTCAACAATTAAAAATGAGCTCTCCTTTTCAGTCAACCTACTAGATCGATTACATATGACTAAAGAGAGATTTTCTCGCTACATTGAAACATCTTGTAAGCATTTATCAATGCGACACGTACCTGAGAAAACTAATGAATCGAATTTACTTTTTACGGCGCCCATTCAATCATGGAATCCTATGTACAGTACTCCTTTATACTATGAACATCTTACTAATACTTATTATTTACCACTTACGACTGATCCTAGAAATCCTAAGCCAGTATTACCTGAACTCCTTGTTCATTATTTATTGCTCTATAATTTAAGCATGATTTCTAGGTATGAAACAGATTGGTGGTATGACTTACTTGGAAGCTATGGCTCTGAAGATTATCCATTTATTTATCAATTTCTTAATATTTCTGCTCAAAAAATCCCTTACTATATTTCATCATTTTTACTAACAGAACCTAACCTATTTCATGGGAAATAAAAAAACACAAGTCAAAAGACTTGTGTTTTTAGTTGCTTGGCGACGT